>CBFGOD010000001.1:0-32383 GCA_965650295.1 uncultured Shinella sp.
CGTTCCGGTCGATGACGGCCAGGTCCGTCCCGCTGCCGCCATCCGCGACGAGCTTTCCGAATGTATAACCAAGGCCGGCATTCAACTGCACGACATCGTTTCCGGCACCGAGATCAAGCGTCGTCGTATCGCCGCCGCTATGTGCTTCGAAGACCGAAAGATTGACCTCGTCGTCTCCGTCCCCGGCAGAGAAATTGTTGTTGCCGCCGAGATCGTAAAGAACGTCGTCGCCCTTGCCGGCAACGATCTTGTCGTTGCCGAGCCCGCTGTCGAGCACGTCGTCGCCGGCGCTGCCGAAGAGCTGGTCGTTGCCCTTGTCCGACTTGAACCACACCTGCTTTGCATCTCCTGCTTTCAGCACGTCGTTGCCATAGGCGGTGAAGACGTTGAAGATTTCGGTATCTGCAGCAAACGAACCGTTGGAGAGCGTGCCCTTACCGTTGACGACGTTGAAGGTATATCCGGTCGTCTGGTAACCGGAGACGTCGATATAGACGGTGTCGATGCCGGAGCCGCCATAGATCGAATCCTTGCCGCCGGACGCGAAAATCGTATCGTTGCCCGCCTCGCCATAGAGGGTGTCATCGCCTGCGCCGCCATCGATATAGTCGTCTCCGGCGCCTGCCTTGACGGTGTCGTTGCCATCGTAGGTGACGATGTGGTCCTTGCCGTCGAGCGTCACGATCGTGTTCTTGGCGTTCGTGCCATAAAGGTCGTAATTCTCGATATTGACGATGGTCGAGCCGTCGGCCAGCGTGTTTACGACCGTGGACGCCTTGGCGGTAAAATTGCCTTCGATATTGCGGATTTCGAGCTCGTCGATGCCCGCGCCGCCGTCGATCGTATCCTTGCCGTTGAACAGCGTCATCAGGATCTGGTCGTCGCCCGTGCCGGCATTCACCTTGTCGATACCGGCGCCGGTGATGATGTAATCCTCGCCCGCACCGCCGTTCAGCGTATCGTTGCCATCGCCGCCATGAACGTAGTCGTCGCCGTTACCGGCTTCGAGCGTATCGTTGCCGTCCTCGCCATAGAGCGCATCGTCGCCGTTGCCGCCGATGACGGTATCATTGCCGAGGCCGCCTTGAAGATTGTCGTCGCCGTAGCTGCCGTCGAGCCGGTCATCGCCTTCACCGCCATAGACGTAGTCGTCGCCCTGGCCTCCGTAGAGCATATCCTTGCCGGCGCCGCCATCGAGCTGGTCGTCGCCGCCATTGCCGTAGAGCTTGTCGTTGCCCGCCTGACCGTTGAAGCGGTCGTTCCAATGACCCCCGGTCAGCGTGTCGGCAAAATTGGTGGCGGAGACCCAATATTGCTCGATGCCCTTGACGGTAAAGCCGAACATATTGACCGACTTTGTCGGATCCTGCACCGTGAAGGTAATGCCGGCTGTGTTGTATTGCAGGTTGAAGTCGACGGTGTCCGTACCCAGTCCGCCGTCGATGATGTCGCCTTTCCAGTCGCCGATATTGTAATCGGTGAAGCGGTCGTCCCCCAGTCCACCCGACATCGTATCGGCGCCGCCGCCGCCCGAAAGGACATCATCGCCCTGGTCGCCCCACAGCTTGTCGTTGCCGAGATCGCCGTAGATATTATCGCCCTGGAAGCCGCCGATGATGGTGTCGGTGCCGTCCCCGCCCATGAGGGTATCCGCTCCGAACAGTCCGTAGATCTTGTCGTTTCCTCCCTGGCCGTAAATGTAGTCATAGGTATTTTCGCCCGTCAGCGTTTCCGATGCTTCCGTCCCGTATTTAGTCGCCACTTTGCTCACCAATAGTCTGTGTTTTTGACAATAACGGCTGATCGCCACCGACATCGCGGATGGCCGAAGAGACGCAATGATGGAACGTTGAAGGCCGAGCCACCGCAGTTCCCCAGCGAGCTTGTCCCGCCGTGATCGGGTCTATTCCAAGCGGAGAACGGACCCTGTCACCTCGGTAACAGCGGGATTGCAGGCCAGATCAGGTGACGTGGTGGCTTTTAAGCAGAGGCGCCGCAGATTTTCCTTCAACTCGTTGCTGCAATAGCGCGCGCGTTTGAGGGCGCCGAACGTAGTCGCCTCTCGGCAGGATTAGCTCGTCAATCAATGGTAGTACTCACGGATTTTTTAGTCTCGCCAGAAGGCGGTAAAATATTCCATGTAAGAAAAACAAATTATTTGCGAATAAACCCGAAACCGCCCGCGTTCGTTATTTGTAGACGACTTCAGAGAGTAAGCCGTTCAGGAAATTGAATGGAATATCCCGAGGCGAAATCACCTTTCGCCGCGGGCGTGAATTCTTATTCTCTGTTCCCTACTGCGCATACCCAGATGCCGGGTTTGTATTCGGACCGTTCGCGTTGTCGAGGCGGTCCGATGAGCGACGTCGAATGCCGTCGCATCAACCGGTGGCTTTACCGAAATCACGCTGAATTCCGATCGACCATATCAGTTCAGGAGTGCTACCGATGACCGTTACCACCACTTTCAACAACACCACCACGACCTTCCAATTCGGTGTCAATACCTTCACGCCCGGCAATCAGATTTTGCCGGATGTACTGGGCCTCGACAATGGCGGTTTCGTTGCCGCCTACAACACCGCAAATGGCAACTTCATCCTTTTGAATTTCTACGACGCCAATTCCAATGCGGTCGGAGGATTTCAGATTCCCTACGATGATGCCAATACCGAGCCACCCGGTAAACCCTCGCTGACCAAGCTCGCCAATGGCAATGTGCTGGTCGTCTGGGACGACAATAATCCCGCTGAAACCGCCATACTCGGCCGCATCTTCGACCAGAACGGCAATGCCGTCGGCGGCGAGCTGACGCTGAGCGGCTCCTCTATTTCGTTCGAAGATCCGGTTACCAGCGCCCTCAGTGGCGGCGGCTTTGCCATAAGCTTCACGTTCGGCGGCAACATTTTTGTTGGCCGCTACAACGCGTTCGGCTCCCAGTTGGGTACCTTCACTCAGGTCAACACCGTCGCAACGACCGGGACCCAGAACGATGCTTCCATCGTCGGCCTGGCTGACGGTGGCTTCGTTGTCACCTATACCGATACGAACCCGGCCAGCCAGCCGCTCAGGGCCGTGATCTACAATGCCGATGGCTCCGTGCGCACCGCCGATTTCCTGATCGACAGCATCGGTGACAACACGCAATCGTCATTGACCGCCTTGCCGAACGGCAACTGGGCCGTGGTCTACGCCGATTCCGGCTGGTCCGAAGGCGGCACGCTGGGCAACGGCATCACGCTTGAGATCTTCAACGCCAACGGCGTCTCCCAGACCGGTTTCATACACGTCAACACCACGAGCACCGTCGATGAAGTCGATCCCGACATTTCGGTCCTGTCGAACGGATTCATCGTCGTCAGTTGGACGCGACCTTTCAACGCTACCACTGACGATATCTTTGCCCGCATCTTCGACCAGAACGGCAACGCGTTGTCGGCAAACCTGGCGAGTGAATTCGCGATCGCCGCTGAAGGTGCCGACCGGGATATCTTTTCTGCCCTCGGCATGCTGAAAAACGGCAAATTCGTTACCGTATGGCAGGATGCCGGTGATACGGACGGCGATGGTGGCCGGATTACGGGTGAAGTCAACCAGCTCACCCGCACCAGCGTTAGCGACGCCGCTGGCGATACTATCCAGATTGATTCTCTGCGCGACTTCGCATCCGGCAATGCCGGGAATGATACGTTTAGAGGTGGTGGCCTCGATGCCTTCACCAATGACACGATCGATGGCGGCGCCGATTCCGACCGAATTCTTGCTACCGGCGATATCAGCCTCGTCAATACGACGGTCCTCTCGATAGAGGAAATCGAATTCGAGGCCGTGGCACCGGAAAAGCTCGTCATAGTGCGTGCCGATCAGATCGGCGCGGGTCTTGCGGCCAATCTCGTTCTCGATTTTGCAGCTATCGGCACGGCTGACCGCTTCCGCGTCGAAATGGGCACCGCCACCTCCGTCGATCTATCGCAGTTCCAGGTGCAGGATTTCAATCCAGGGGCCGGCGAGGGTGATCGACTGATCATCCTTGGTGATAATGACAATGAAACGATGCGCGGCACCTCCGTGCGTGACGAGTTGTATGGCACGGGCGGTAATGATTTGCTGGATGGTGGTGCCGGTGGCGACTATCTGTCTGGCGGAAGCGGCTCTGACCGCGTCACGTATGCCAACGCCACGGCGGGTGTGATTGCCAATCTGTCCAGTCCGGCCGGCAATACCGGCGAGGCGGCCGGCGATACCTACAACTCCATCGAAAATATGACTGGTTCTGCTTTCAACGATACCCTGACCGGCACGAGCGGCACTAACAGCATTCTTGGCGGGAATGGGAACGACCGAATTTCCGGTCTGAGTGGCAATGACAGGCTGTTCGGAAACGACGGGAACGACGTCCTGCTTGGTGGGGCAGGGGCGGATGACCTTTCCGGTGGCGCAGGATCCGACCGTGCGTCGTACGAGGCCGCCACCGCCGGTGTGACTGCCAGCCTGGCCAGTCCGGGGGGCAATACCGGCGAAGCGGCCGGCGATACCTACAACTCCATCGAAAACCTGACCGGTTCTGCGTTTAACGACACGCTGACGGGCAATAATGGTACCAACAGCATTATCGGCGGCAACGGCAATGACACGATTTTCGGGCTGGGCGGCAACGACAATCTGTTCGGGCAGGATGGTAACGACAACCTGATCGGGGGTGCCGGCGCCGATGCATTGTCTGGTGGCAATGGATCGGACCGGGCTTCTTATCAGACAGCAACGTCCGGAGTGGTTGCCAGCTTGACGAGCCCGGCAAGCAATACCGGTGATGCAGCAGGCGATACCTATTCGTCGATCGAAAACCTGACCGGTTCTTCCTTCAACGATACGCTGACCGGTAACGGTGGCGATAACATCCTCGTCGGTGGCGCCGGTAACGATACGCTCAATGGTCGGACGGGCAACGATACGCTGACGGGTGGCAGCGGAAACGACAATTTCGTTTTCAATACCACGCTCGGGGCAACCAACATCGACCATATAACCGACTTCAGCTTCGTCAATGACACGATCAGGCTGGACAATGCTATCTTCAACGCGATCGTGGGTGTCGGCGTGCTCAGCGCTGCACAATTCGTCTCTAATACCACCGGAGCAGCTGGGGATTCGAACGACCGTATCATCTACGAAAATGATACCGGGAAACTCTTTTACGACAGCAACGGTAACGCAGCGGGTGGATCGGTACTTTTTGCCACTCTTTCTCCTGGGCTCGGCATCACCAACGCCGATTTCTTCATCATCTAGGGACGCGCCGGCGCCCCATCGGCCTGACCAAAACAGCTCAAGGCGCCGGGTTTTCCGGCGCCTTGAGCTTGAGCAGTTTCAGTGGAGGCAATGTGATCCAGGTGGACTGTTCCATTTGTAAGCTTCGGACCGGGATGCGCCGGAAGGAACTTGGCTGGAACGCCGAGGGAGTGAGCAGCCGCCTACGTGACTCGATCCTGATCGGCAGCCGAACCCGAGCAAAAGTCGATTGAGACGCTCCGGGTGCCGAACTCAGTCGTCACCAGATCCCTTCCAGCTTTGGTAGTCAGCTGCCGTGCATCCGAAGGGTGCCGGGCCGTCGCCGAAGCGCTTCTGCAATTCACCGCAGCCCCATCGATTGAGGGCCTCGGGCATCATGTTGTTGATGTCCATCCCCGGCGAATTGTACTGGGAGGGCGCGCTCGTCACATACCAGAGCCAATAACCGAAAACGCCGCCGATGATGAGCAGCACGAGAAGGAGAAACAGGCCTAGTCTCCGTGCAATCGACATGCCCTTCCTTGCCGTGGCAGGAGAGGCGATTGTGGCCTGTTGGCCTGCGGAGGCCGTGGTTGCGTAGAGCGGGGCGAGCGCGTCGGCACGTTCCTGCTGCGACATCTCGATCCGCTCCAGCCGGTCATCCAGCAGAACGGGGAGCGACGTGTCCCCGTGCCAGACGGCAAGAGCAACCGCGTTGCTGCCGGCGTCGCCGACGATGATCGGCTCCTGTCCGGGCTCGAAGCGTGTGAAGGCGACCCGCTTTGTCTTCCGCTCGCTTATCTTGTCGGCATAGGTGACGGCCAGACGGTTGCGTTTCCGCTCCATGCCCGTGATCTCGACCGGGATGACGGTAAGGGGGGCAAGGTGCCGCAATTGGCTGCGGACGCGCAGGATGCGCAGGGTAAAGAAGATCATCGCCAGACCGCCGCCGCCCAGCAGAAGCGTAAACACGGCGAGTGTGATGATCCGGTTCCAGAGCATGTCCAGCCCGAGGCTGATCGTTGCGAGATCCGGATGATCCGCCGAGATGACAAGGCCGGTTTCGTAATCGCCGGTGTGGAAATCGACGAACATGACCTCGACGTTCTTGTCGTACCGCGTGCCGCCGTGCTCGTAGGAAAGATCGACCTCGCAGGTGGTGAAGACGGCTTTCCGCGTCGTGCAATTCCCATCAATATTGCCGTTTTCGATGGCGAGCGGATTCTGATTGATTTTGTAATCGCGCAGGATGCCCGGACCCTCCGTCACGAGCATGAAAACGGCAATCGCCAACAGGATGGGCGTGGAGAAATAGTAGGCGAGCGGTGTTGAAATGACCCCGCGCTTCAAAGCGAGAGGGCGGGCGGGAAGTCCGATCGTGGGAAAAGTCATGATTTGCCTGAAATGATTTCGCTTAGGGGTGCCGGCGGATAAGGGACGGCGGACGCTTCCGAAAAATTCGAAAGGAAACGGCATTAAACGAACAAGTGGCGCTTCGGGCCGGTTTATACCGTCGAGCAGTATGCCCCCAGGCTATTGCGAGAGGCTCGTTTGGGCGCGCAAGCGGACAATCCTTAACTGATGCCCGCATCCGTCCGGCGTCATCCGGAAATGGCCTTGTGGCAACGGGCCTTGTCACATCGCTGTCAATCTACGGGGATAGGGGAGCGCAGAAACTCCCGAAAGGATGCTCCATGAACGCCCTGGTTTCCGCCGCCGCCCTCTTCGCTGCAAGCTTCGCTATCCCGGCCTCAGCCGCAAATCTGGTGCTTTATACCAGCCAGCCGAATGAGGACGCGCAGGCGACCGTCGATGGCTTTATGGCCGCCAATCCCGACATCAAGCTTGAGTTCGTGCGAGACGGCACGCCAAAGATCATGGCCAAGCTCCAGGCGGAGATCGCTGCCGGCAACCCGGTCGCCGATCTCCTGCTGATTGCCGATGCTGTAACGCTCGAGCGCCTCAAGCAGGATGGCAAGCTGCTCGCCTATATGTCACCAGAAGCGGTCGACTATGATGCCATCCTCTATGACAAGGACGGTTATTACTATTCGACCAAGCTTATTACGACCGGTATCGTCTACAACACATCGGCCTCCACGAAGCCGACGAGCTGGCAGGATCTGGTCAAGCCGGAAACCAAGGGCCTCGCGACCATGCCGAGCCCGCTGACCTCGGGCGCAGCCCTCATCCACGCTCAGACGCTGACGGCCGTCGATGGCCTCGGCTGGGACTATTACAAGGCGCTTGCCGAAAACGGCACGACGGCTGCGGGCGGCAACGGCGCGGTTCTCAAGGCCGTAGCCTCGGGCGAAAAGGCTTATGGCATGGTCGTGGACTATATGCCGATCCGTGAGAAGGCAAAGGGCGCGCCGGTCGAGTTCGTCTTCCCGAAGGAAGGCGTTTCTGCGGTTACCGAGCCGGTCGGCATCCTGGCCTCCTCCAAGAATGCCGAGGCGGCCAAGAAGTTCGTCGACTATGTTCTCTCCGCGGAAGGCCAGGAAGGTTTCGTCAAGCTCGGCTATATCCCGGCGCGCAAGGGTATCGCCATGCCCGAAGGTTTTCCGGCACGCGAGACGATCCGCGTCCTGCCGCTTGATGCTGCAACGGCTTTGAAGAACACCGACGCCGACCTGAAGACCTTCTCAGGCTATTTCGGTTCGAACTGAGGCGCTAAGCCCTTTCATGCGCGGTTATGTTCGCCCAGGAAACAGCCAGCCCGCCTGGCTGTTTTCATTCATCGTCAGCGTCGTTCTCGTTCTCAGCGTGCTGCCGCTTGCGCGGCTTGCGATGGCGGGCATTGCCGCCTTTGCGGCCGACGGCGCGCTCGACATGTTCTCCGACGCCGCCCTCTGGTCGGCCATCTATTACACGCTGGTCACTGCCGTGATCGGCACCTTGATCTCGCTGGTCATTGGCACGCTCTTCGCTTTCCTCCTCACGCTGACCGATGTTCCAGGCAGGGGAGCGCTCGGCTTTCTTTTCGTGCTGCCGATGATGATCCCGCCACAGGTGACGGCGCTTGCCTGGGTGCAGATATCAGGCCCTTCCAGCCCCCTCCTGAAGGCGCTGCACATCGCTCCGCCTCTCGGCTCGCCGCAGCCTCTCTATTCTGCGGGCGGTATTGCTCTGCTCTACGGCGTACAGCATGCGCCGCTCGTCTATCTCGCCCTTCGTGCGGGACTGATGAGCGTACCGCGTGACGGCATAGAAGCGGCACGCCTGTCGGGTGCTTCGCCCTTTCGCACGTTCCGGGATATTGTGCTGCCGTTGGCGCTGCCGGGGATGATTGCAGGCGCCGCGATCGCCTTCGTCTCCTGCATCGGCAATTTCGGTATTCCCGCGATCCTTGGCATCCCGGCGTCGATCTATACGCTGGCGACGCTGATCTTCACGAAATTTTCCGCTTTCACCGATCGCACCTTCGGCGACGTCGCCATGCTTTCCGGCATCATTGCCCTTGTTTCCGTAGCGGGGCTTGCCGTGCAGGAGCGAGTGCTGAGCGGCCGCGACTATCGCATCCTCGGTCAGTCGGGTGCGACAATGTCCTTTCCCATCGGCCGGTGGCGTTTCGTCTTCGCGCCCTTGCTGGTGGTCCTGCTGTTTTTCATGCTGGTCGCCCCGTTCCTTGCGCTGGTCGCGGGCGCACTGGTTCCGGCATATGGCGTGCCGCTGACTTTTCAGACGATATCTTTCAGCGCCTTTCAAGAGGTGCTTGTGCGGCAGGCGGTCACGCGGACCGCCTTCGCCAACTCGCTGTTTCTTGCGACGGTTACCGCTCTTGGCCTCCTAGCCCTCTCGATGCTTGCGGGTTACGTGTTGACCAGAAGGCGCGATGCTGCTTCGCGCCTTATAGCGAGCTTCATCGAAACCTCCTATGCGCTTCCCGGCATCGTCGTGGCGATTGCTTTCATCCTTGTCTTCGCGGCCCCGCTGCCGGTCTTCAACGCGACGCTTTATGGAACCATCTGGATCATCCTCCTGGCCTATTTCGCGAGCTTCTTTGCGGTCAGCTTGAAACCGGTCGTCAGCGCCTATCGGCAACTGGATCCAGCGCTGGAGGAGGCCGCGCGGCTTGCCGGAGCGGGTTTCTTCCTGCGCCTGAGGGATGTTCTCGTTCCGCTCGTCGCGCCCGCGGCGGGGGCATCCGTCATTCTCGTCTTTCTCATCGCCTGCAATGAACTGACTGTCTCGGCGCTGCTATGGTCCGCCGGCACGCAAACACTCGGCGTTGTCATCTATAATCTCGATGACAGCGGCAGCTCCGATGCCGCGTCGGCCCTTTCCGTGCTCGTCGTCTTGATGGTCGTCGTCATGATGCTTTTGTTGGAAGGATTGGCAAAACACCTGCCGAAAGGATCGGTGCCATGGCGAAGCTGATTTTCAACAATGTCAGCAAGGATTTTGGCATTGGCCGGCCTGCCGTGAGCAATCTGTCGCTTGATGTGCGAGAGGGCAGCTTCCTGGCATTGCTTGGCCCTTCGGGCTGCGGCAAGACGACCGTGCTGCGCATGGTCGCCGGCTTCGAGACCCCCACCGACGGCGCGATCTTTCTGGGGGAGCGATTGGTGGCCGATGCTACACAATCTCTGCCGCCGGAGCGGCGCAACATGGCGATGGTCTTTCAGTCCTACGCGCTGTGGCCGCATATGAGCGTGGCGGACAATGTCGGCTATCCGCTCAAGGTGCGCGGTGTTTCGAAGGATGCCTATCGCAGCCGGATCCGCGAAGCACTCGACGCGGTGCGTCTCGCCGATCTTGCCGAACGCCGTCCCTCTGACCTCTCCGGCGGCCAGCGCCAGCGGGTGGCTCTGGCGCGCTGCCTCGTCACCCAGCCTGATGTGGTGCTTCTCGATGAGCCGTTGGCCAACCTCGATCGCCATCTGCGACAGGAAATGGAGGAAACGTTCCGGGACTTCCATCAACGGTCCGGCGCCACGATGGTCTATGTCACGCATGATCAGAGCGAGGCCATGGCGCTTTCTACCGATATAGCGGTCATGTCCGAGGGCAAGCTCCTTCAGGTAGCACCTCCGGAAGCGTTGTACGCGCGTCCGAACGGCCGTCTTGTCGGCGGCCTGATTGGTCGCGGCGCCATTCTGTCGATCCCGGCATCTGAATTGGTGGACAGAACACTCGAATGGGCCACCTTGCGTATGGCCTTGGAAGCACCCGTGCCGAATGGCCAGCCGGCTATGGATATTCTCGTTCGTCCAGAGAATGTTCATCTCGACGGCGAGGGGATCGCCGCCCGCGTCCGATCATCGTTCTACGAAGGTGAGCGCTATAGCCTGACGCTGGAATTGGCGAATGGGCAAACCCTTCGCGCCTTCAGCCGCCACGCGTCGAAGCCGGGTGACATATTGGGTGTGATCGTCGCGTCCGCCTGGCGACTGTAGATTTGCTCGAAGATCTGGAATGCGGCTCTTCGGGCCGCAATCTGCCCTACGGGTGTCCACATTGCCCAGGGGTGGTGTGCAACGTGCTGAAATTACCCAAACTTCTGCCGCGTCCAGTCGTCTAGCCGCTCGCTCAGTTGCTGGCGTTGGTCGTCTGAAAACGAGCGGACGATGTCCTGAAGCTGTTTCAGGGCGTCCTCACGCCCCTCGCGCGAGGCGAGGGTATACCAGAACGCCGCTTCCATCGGGTCCGGCTTCACGCCCTTTCCCTCGTTGTAGATATTTCCGAGATTGATATAGGCGGCGACGGCGCCGAGCCTGGCCGCACGAAGGAAGATGTCGCGTGCGATCGTGTTGTCTTGCTTGAGGCCGGTGCCCTGCATGTAAAGCGTGGCCAGATTGACCATGGCGTTGCGATCGCCGAGGTTCGTTCCGCGCTGGAAGAAGTCGATGGCCTTGGGGACATCGACCTTCGTTCCGAAACCGTTGAGGTGTATGAGCCCGATCTTGTCGAGTGCGGATGACCAGTTTTGGTCTCCTGCCAATGTCAGCCACTTCAGCGCCTGCTTGTAATCCTGCTTCACGCCCTGGCCTTGCATATACATATACCCGACATTGCTCTGGTCTTCGACGTGACCAAGTTCGGCGGCATGCAGATACAGCTCGAAAGCCTTCGACAGGTCCTTTTCGACACCAAGACCCTTGCGATAGAGGTTGCCCATATTGTGATAGGCGGCGAGATTGCCGGCCTTCATCGCAACTTCGTTGAGTTTCCGCGCCTCGTCACCGCGCCCCGCCTTGTCGAGCGCCCGGGCCAAAAGCGTTTTGAACCGCATGGTCGAGGGATCCTGCTTGATCGCCGCCTCGCAGGCCGGGATGGCGACATTTGGATCCAGATTGGCGTAATCGACGCTCGGCCCGATCCGCTCGGGATCAGAGGGATGTGCGGCGGCGAGATCGCAAGGTGTTGCTTCGATGATAGCCTTTTCGCCGGCTTGCGGCTGCAAGACGATATCGGAAATCAGCGACGAGTTTTCCCAGGGAAGCTGCTTGCCTTGCGTGGCCTTCACGACCTGGGCGCGGGCGCGCTTGAAGACGGATTCGATCGATTGTCCGGGTTCCACCAGCGCTGCTGCAAGCGCCGTCGTATAAGGACTGTTCTTGCCGTCGCCATCCTGCGCGACCGAGCCCGGCGACGTCGAAAAGGCGATCAAGGTCCCGATCTTGTTGCTTTCGATGCGCGCAAGGCCGCGCGTCGGTGCGCCGCCGATCGACCGGCTGACGCTCTGGAACGGATTGTCCCGGCAGGCGTCGAGAATGAAGATCAGCGAGCCCGCCTGAGAGGTCTCGAACTGCCGCACCACTTCGTTTGCCGCGATCGTGAACCAGGGCAGGTCATCGACCGATTTCAGGGCGGCATCGACCGGAATAAGGTAGTTTTCCTCATTCGCCTGTACGCCATGCCCGGCAAAATAGATCACCACGATGTCGTTGGGCTGAATTCGCCCGCGAAAATCAACCATTGCGCGGCCCATCGCGGACTTGTCCGCGTTGATGACCGTGGTCACGTCAAACCCCACTTTACGCAGGGAAGCGGATATAAGCTCGGCGTCGGCGATGGAGTTCTTCAATAAAGGCAACGACTTATATGTCATGTTGCCGATCACGAGCGCGATCTTGCGGCCCGTCTTATCGTTTTCCGCTGCAAAGACGCTGCTGCAAAAAATGATGAGGACAACCAGAACAGACGACATCAGGAATCTGATGAATTTCACTGGACGACCTCTTCATCTGGGCGCGGAACCAAGAGACGCGTCAATAGTTGGATTTTCCCTCGCCGCTGGTGGAAACGTGCCTCTTCTTCTGCCGAGGCTGTTTCTGCTTCGGCTCGACGCAGCGCTGGTTGACCACGCCTTCACTGGTGTTGCAGATTTCAGGCTTACCGGCGGATGTCTCGCACCCGCTCAAGACCGCGGTTCCTGCCAGCATGGCGACCAGAGCTGTTATTTTACCCGTCAAAAACTTCGTCATAATGCACCGAGTAACGAGAGGGAAAGTACATATGGACGTCAAGGTAAATTGCGTATCTTCTAATGGATTGTGCTAAGCGAAACCCTTTCTGTCAACCGGAAAGACATCGCCGACGGCCTTCGGAATGGCAGAAAATGGGTGGAAATCTTCAGTCCGTGGCGAAGCTTCGATACCCTTGCCGGCATGGAAATACGCCGCCGCTACTGTCCTGCAATTGTAGAATTCCCGATCCGCATATAGCGTTGCTTTTGCAGGCGCAGTTCGGATCGCGCGACAAGCCTGTCGGGCAGGATGACGAGGAATTCCGGGGGGCCGTTTGCTGTTTCTGAAGGGCGATGATGCCAAAGCGCTTCGGCAGCGCGCGCTGCAGGATCCGTTGGCGGCAAACTTGGCGCAAGCTGTCGTGGGCCAAGCGCAGGCAATCCTGTCCGAGCCGGTCATCGAGCGCCGTTTCGAGGCCGGGCGTCCCGTCATGCTACCCACATCGCGGCTGATGGCAGACCGCGCCTTCGTTTTGGGTATCGCGTTTTTTCTGACCGGTGGCCAGATTTATCGGCGGCGGCTGATTGACGAGATGCTGGCGGTTTCGGCCTTTCCCGACTGGAACATGACGCATTTCATCGATGCCGCCGAGATGCTGGCCGCCGTTGCGATCGGCCGCGACTGGTGCGCGCCGTTGCTCACTACTGGAGAGAAGCGTGTCATCGACACGGCGATGGTCGAATTTGCGATGAAGCCGGGGCTTTATTCGTTGATCGACAGTCCGAAATGGCCGCGGATACGGACCAACTGGAATATCGTTTGTAGTGCCAGCCTGATCATCGGCGCCCTTGTTGTCGATGACACTCACCAGGAGATCAGTACTGACGTCCTCGAACGGGCTTGCGCTGCCATCCAGATTGGGCTCGCGGCCTATGGTCGCGATGGCGGTTGGCCTGAGGGCGCCGGTTATTGGGAATATGCGACCCGCTTTGCCGTTCTGGCCTTTGCCGCACTGGAGAGCAGGGGCTGTACCCTGTTGAAAATCGAGAATTTTCCGGCGCTTCTCGACACTTGGCGGTTCGGGCGGGCACTGACCGCGCCCTCAGGCCTGGTCTTCGATTCCGGCGACAGTCTTGCCCTTGGCCGGCGGCTGCCGGTCTATGGCTGGCTTGCGAACAGAAGCGCCGATGCCGGTGCTGCCGATTGGCAATGGCGAGCGCCGGGAGATCGTCATCCTCTCGACCTGCTATGGTTCGCGCCCGCTCCGATTGGGATTGCAGAAGCACGATCGGATGTCGAAGTCTTTCGCGATGCCGGCTACGCGGTGGTGGCAGGAGAGGGTGGCACCTATCTCGCGGTCCGCGGCGGGTCGAACCGTACCAACCACGCCCATCTCGATCTCGGCACCTTCATCCTGGAATGCGACGGCGTCAGGTTCGCCAGCGATCTTGGACGGGAAGATTATGCGGTGCCGGGCTACTTTAAGGCCGAGACCCGTTTTACCCATTTCCGTACCCGCACCCGCGCCCACAATACGATAGGTTTTGCCGGACGCGATCAGTCGCTCGATGCCCGCGCCGACTTTGTTGAATGCGAAGGTGAGAGACAGATCGCCTGCCATATCCGCGACCCGGATGCGCCTTACGAGCATTTCCGCGCTTTCAAGGTCCTGAATGACAGGTCCGTCATCGTCATCGACCGTCTGCGGCCTGCCAAGGAGATGACGACACCCGTCGAGATCATGTGGAATCTCTACACGCAGGCGGTCGTGCGCGCGGGTGAAGCGAGCCTGGAACTGACGATCGGCGACAAGACGATGTACCTTGCCATTCAACAGCCGGAAAAGGCTTCGTTGACCGTCGAAACAGTTTCGGAATTGGGGTCCGGGGCGCATGCCTTCAATCGTATTTCGCTGCGGTTGGAAGCGTCGCGCGACGTTACGATTGCCGCGATCTTTTCAGGCACGCCGGCTCATGATGGAACAGCCGAGATAGACGGTCTTGACCGGTGGCTTGAAGAAGTGATGCAGCCGGCCCTAGTGTAGAAATCGGAGCCCGCTCATGGAGGAGGCCGAGGATGCGTTTCTTCAGCACGTTGTTTAAAGCTGCGTCGAAGCCCCGGCAAGCCGTCGAACCTACCTTGTCGCCCTCCGACGCTCCCGCGACGCGACAGCTCCTGCTGGTGACGATATTGGGTGCCGAGCCGGCGAGAATCGCTGAGATCGTCGAGAGGACATCGGCGGCTCATCCTGGCATAAAGATCGTCTATGTAACGGATACGCTCGACTTCGCAATCTTCCGGGAGCGGAAAGCGACGTTCGAATATATTCCGTCCCTCTCGGAGCAAAACCGGCATGCGGAAGCGATGAATTGGCCGCGTTACCTGAAGCGCCGCTGGGAGCTCATCGAGGCCAAGTGGGCGCCGACGCAGTCGGTGGCTTACGGGCTCAATTTCGACCGTCTGCTTGCCGCATCCGAACGGGCGGGCACGGCGGGCAAACACTAGCCGGCCCGAATGGTCATGCGCCCTGACAACGTCCTTTTTGCATCCTCGAACGGCATCGGTCTCGGCCATCTCGCTCGCCAGATGGCCATAGCGGATAGGCTGGCTGCGGGGCAGCGCTCCGTTTTCCTGACGATGTCCTACGCGGCAGCGACACTGAAGCAGGCGGGTTATCTCTGCCTGATGACTGCGCATCACCGCAGCAACGGTTTGGAGGTGGAGGCCTGGAACGCGGCTCTCGAGCAGGAATATCTCATGACGATCGATGAACTCAGGCCAAAGGCCTTCGTTTACGATGCGACCGCCGTCTTCGGCGGCGTCGTCGAGATGCTGTATCGCGTGCCGAAGCTGACGTCGATCTGGATAAGGCGGCCGATGTGGCGTCCGGTGCATGCCCAGTTTCTGCAGCATTCGGCGCGGTTTACGCTCGTCGTCGAACCCGGTGAACTGGCGGACGAGCTGGATGATGGCCCGACGAAGGCAGTTCAGTCCGAAACCATGCGGGTTTCGCCCATTCTGCATACGGATCCGGGCGACCGGCTGACACGTGACGCGGCACGGCAGGCTCTTGGCTTGCCTTTGGATGCAGTCGTCATCTGCCTGCAGATTTCCAACGGCGGTGCCTATGACCTCGGGGGCGTCCGCGCTTCCGTCATCGAACGGTTGCTGGCCCTGGACAATGTTTTCGTCGTCGAATTTCGCTCAGCGCTCGTGCCGGCGGCGGACAGTGCCGACAATCCACGACATTTGATGTTGAACCTGTTTCCCGCCTTTCGCTACAGCGCTGCCTGGGATGCCGCGATATCCGCAGCAGGTTACAACAGCTTTCACGAAAACGTTCTCGGCGCCGTGCCTACTCTTTTCGTGCCGAACGAAGGCGACGAGATGGACATGCAGGCGACAAGGGCGCGATGGGCAAAACAGCAAGGCTGCGGGCTGATGATACGTCGCGAGGAAGCCGGAGAGCTCGATGCCGCTCTTGAGCAGCTGCTCGATGCCGGTGAGCGGGACGCGATGAGAAACCGCTGCCGGTCGATCGAATGGAGCAACGGTGCGATAGCCCTCGCACGTCACATCGATGCGCTACCGTCCGTGACCTGAAAGGGGAGTGCCAGTAGCAGGGCATCCTCCATCTGATCATCGGCCGGAAAGCCGAAGATGCGCGTCACAGGGAGTAGGCCGGCACAGGGCTGCGTTCGATCTCGACATTTTCCGCCGTGGGCGGAAAGTTCGCAAGCCGCTCATCGACATCGAACAGTTTTCGGTGCGTTCCCTGGTCGCCGCGCGCCTTCTCGAAGATGGCGATCGCGCCGGCGCTCTCAGCGACGGTTGCAGCATCGAAGGATTGCCGGCGCAGTGCGACATCCAGGGCTTCGTAAAGTGTGTCGAACAGCTTTTCGCGGTCGTTGCGGATGATGAAGTCCATCCAGCGGCGACACCAGTCGTCCTTGACGGCCTGCGGCAGAAATTCGACCGCCATGAAGTTCGTGGCCTTGCGCGGAAACATCAACTTTGCCGTGACCTTGAGATGACGGTCGATGGCAAATTGCAGGAGATCGCCGAGATGCAGGAGGCCGAACGATGTCAGGGTCACGTCGAGTGCGATGTCTATCGACGGCGATTTCCGTGCCAATGCGATCAGAGCGTCCATGTTCTCGGAAAAATGTGCGGTCCTGAAACCGCTGCGGATATATTCGCCCGCCATGCCCAGACCATCCACCGACGCCTGCACCGTGACATGCGAGAAATGCGGCCAGAGGTCTTCGACCGTCTGGCCCTTGAATTTCAACATGGTCAGATTGGTGTTGTAGGCGACATCGGTATGCCGGGCGTGGCCCGTGCTGATGAGCTCGTTCATGACGGTCCAATGGGTCTCGTCGAACAGCGGCTCACCGCCGGCCCAATAGAGATGGCTGATCGTTCCCGCGCGCGCGGCCGCGATGAGTTCGTCCCGCGCGATCGACTGCGCCTCGTTGCGCGCCTCGATATAGCTTCTGTCCCAAAATGTCGGATCGCGGTCGAGTTTCTGAAGTTCCGGATCGCGGCGTATTTCCATCTCGAGCGTCGTCGAGTAACGCGGGCCGCAGATCCGGCATTTCAGATTGCAGGTCGATGAGCGATAGTC
This sequence comes from uncultured Shinella sp., assembly GCA_965650295.1. Lineage (GTDB taxonomy): Bacteria > Pseudomonadota > Alphaproteobacteria > Rhizobiales > Rhizobiaceae > Shinella. Next base: position 17,308 of record CBFGOD010000001.1, read on the forward strand.
GAACGTAAAGGGTTCGAGGCTCGTCGATCCGTCGGCATTCGTTGCGGCAATGGCAGGGCCAACCCATTCCGGCCAGCGCGCCATCATCTGATCGCGATAGGTGATGGCGCGGTTGGATTGCTGGCTGCAATCGCTGCACCGCGGAAGAAGTTCGCCCGCCAGCATCTGGCGGCGCACCTGCTTCATTTCCTCGGAGTTCCAATAGTCCGCCAAACGGTTTTGGGCGGGGCTGGGCGCGTTGCCGAGATTGACCGTATCGACGCAACAGAGCTTTCGGTGCCCTTGCGCCGTCACATGGGCATGAATCCAGGGGATGAGACAGAAACCTTTGGGAATCTGATGCATCGTCTTGCCTCACCTGCTGCTCGCCCGAATTATGTCGGCTCCCAAAAGCAAGTCAATGCGCCGACAAGGATCAGCCCTCCGGCCTTTTGCCCTTGCGGCGTGCCTCGCTAGTGCTCTTTGTCGCGTCCCGTCACGTCCCAGTCGGTTCGAACCAACCGCGCATGATCTTCCATATATCGCGCGATTTCCCGCGCGCCATTTTCCCATTCGATGGCGCGGCAGCGGCCGGCGATGCGGGCGTGCTCGTTCGCATCGAGCAACTGCTCGACATGGGCCTTCACATGGGCAAGGTCGTAGTCCCGGCGCATCAGTAAACCGTGACCGGTCAGTTCAGCCCAACGCGCGCGGTTCAATTGAAGGTCCATTTCGTCAGCCTCGTTTGGCACGAAGAGCGTCGGAATGGCTCCTAAAACCTGCTCGTGGAATGCGTTGTAACCGGCCGCCGTCACGGCCGCATCGAAAGCCCGGCTGTGGCGGAAGCTCGGGAAGAGCTCGGCGACCCTGTGGCGCGGATGCGTGGGCGCTGCGGCCGCCGCCTCGGCGGCGATCGGTGACCGCAGGTCGAGAAGCAGCGTGTCGGGCCGTTCGAGCACGGCGTCGATGATTGCCTTGCGGACCGGCGTCATGTCGAAATTCGCACCCGAGCCAAGTTGCAGGGCGATGACCAGCAGGTCTTCCGGCAAGTCGAGAGCGGCCCGCGCTGCGGCGCGGCTCATGCGCTCGTCCGGTTCGATATGCAGCACCGGCGGCACCAGCAGCACTCGGCCGCGTTCGGCCGCCGTGGGGCCGTGATCGAAATCCTGCGCCAGTTCCGCCGGCTCGATGATGGCATCGAAATGGTGGGACATCTCCAGGAATGTCCGATGGCTCTCGCGCCACATCGGTCGTCGCACCCACACCGAAAACGTATTCGGGAACATTCGCAGCGCCTGCACTACGCCGTCGAAGACGGCGGTCGCGTCATAAGCGAAGACCGCGGGCTTCAGATGCGCCAGAAGGTCGAACATTTCTTCGGCAAGTGTGCGGTTCCAGTCGTCCGAATGCGCATCCAGATGGCGATGATAGGTGAGGAAATGCGCCTGGTATCCTTCGCGGACCGCTGCCTTCATCGAGTAGGACATGGTCGCAAAGACGGATCTCAGGTCCAGTGGCAGATGCCGCGCGATGGCGAGTTGCTGTGCCAGATGCCCGACGCCGATGCCGTTGGATGAGGCAAACAGGACGTTTCGTGTCGGCAGCGGTGCGGAGATCGCGCTGGCTTGCGACGCCGGTACGTCAAATGCCTGCCGCACCCGATCAATCCGGCCTGAATAAATTTCGGCCGAGCACATGTCGACGGCGAAGGCGCGCGCCCTTGTGCGCTGTGCCGCATAGGCGGCGGGATCGTTGACGAAGCGATCGATAACTTTTTCCACATGCGCGGGCATAGCGTAGATGGCGGCGGTCCCGAAGATCGTCTCGAAATGCGGTGGTAGTATCACCACCAGTCCGACGGCAAGCGCCTCCAGAATGGTGCGACCGAAGGCTTCGGACCATTTGTTGTCGTGATAGTAGACGTAGAAATCCAGGCTGGCCAGGAATTCGGCGATTCCAGTCCAGGCGAAGGGAATGAGTTCCCAGTTGCCGGGAAGCGCGCCATACATGTCCTCGAGATAGTCGTCCGCCCCGAGAACCCTGATATGATACCGTTCGCCGTTGGCAGGATAGGCCCAGAGGGCCTCCTGTTTCGAAGGCCATTTCAACCGGTCGGGGCGTGAATGCCGGCCGATGACGATCGGCGTACCGATAGGGCGTGCGTCGCGCATCGGCCAATCGTCGAGATCGATCAGGTTCATCCAGTCCTGGTCGAGAAGCGAGGACTGCGGTGGCAGCGTCCGAGGCAGGCTGTAACGGACCACGCCGCTGACGGGGGCGAAGGCTGGCGCCAGTCCAAAAGAATCCTGGCAGTTGCGGCTGATGGCGGTGAGATCGTATTGCCGCGTTCCCTCGCGGTCGAACATCGGGTGATGCAGCACCATGATGAGTGCACGGGTCTCGATGCGCAGCGGCGTGCTCGGGCGGTTCGCCATGATCGTCGGATGATGGATCAAGACGATCCCCGCCCGCATCGGCACGGAGGGATCGACGCGCTCGACCACGCCATCCTCCAACAGGCTGCGGATATCCGGGTGCATCGGGAAGGGAAGTCCAAGCAGTGGTCCTTTGACCGTCATCAGCCCGCAGCGCATGCCGGCCCGCGCCGCCGCCCGCATCTCCACTGCAACCGCCGTCGACGTGCCGCCCTCAAACCGTGCATCGGCGACAAACAGGATATCGAAATCAGTGATCATGCCGCGCCACCCCCTGTCCGGCCGTTGGGCGCCGACGCGAGATAGTTTTCGGCATTCTGCCCATAGGCAAGAACATGCGCCGGCCGCCATTTGGTCAAAAGCAGCTTCCACCGACCCCTGAGATAACTTTCCCAGTTCATACTCTCCAGGTGCATGCGCTGCTCATGTATCGGCGGCAGATATTCGAACATGACGCCCTGATGGCGAAAGCGCATGAAGTCGAGGTCGTCGGTGATATAGACCAGGCGGTGGGTGCCTGAAAATTTGGCCTTCGTCACAGTGATGATTTCATCGATATGAGCAGGATCGACGCCGAGAACAGTAATCATCACCACGGAGATATCAGGCTGCGAGGCGTAGATGTAAACCGATCCAGGTTCTGGATCTCCCGCTCTCGAATGGTCTTCTTTCTTTAAATGCAAAAGCCATTTCGTGATCAGGCTCAATTTTCGCACCCCGGCAAAGCAGATCTGTATTATTTAAATCATGCGCGCCGAGGGCCGTAAACTGTCTTCCGCAAAGCCCTCTCTTATGTCCGCATCGGCTCTCCGGTGTTTGACATCTGCATCAGTTCACGCCGCGGTAAACGATGCCTCGTGCCAGCCAGCAGCCGACGACAAGACCCGTTACCGCGCCGCCCGAGTCTCGCTGGATCAAGACCGTCCAGTCGCCGGGGGCGGCGGCGTCCAGGGCGCGGCGGCTGGTGATGACAAAGACGTCTTGCGCCAATGCATACATTCGCTCCATCGGCCCCTTGCCATAGAGCCCCTCGAAGACGGCGAAGGCGGCGCCATCTCGCACCTCGATTTCCATGAAGGCATCGAGTTCGTCGGACCGGTAGCGCCCCGCGATCGGTGTGGCGTCCACCCACTCCACCGGCTCAAGCCGGCGTGCCGTCACGGTAAGGTTTTCGCTTTGCCGCTCCATGACGAGATGGCCGTCTTCCCTGCGCAGGCTGAAACCCTGCCCACGCGCCACGCCGTCCGCCGTTACGGTCGCCAGTGCGGAAGACGGGCCGTACCACAGCTTCACGCCGCCGGCATCCGCGGATGTGCGCACGATAAGCCCCTGCGCCTCATCCAGCCACAACCCGTCCCAATCCGTTGACGGAATGGTCTCGGTGCGGTTCTCGCGGCCGAGCGCGGCATCGGCGAGTGCGGCAGCCGCCGCGAAGCCGCTTGCCCCATGATTGAACATGACGACCACGGACAGGCGTTCCGCCGCGACATGCATGCGATAGGAACTGAACCCGCGCAGGCCGCCGCCATGGCCGGTGAATTCGAGGCCGTTATAGACGTCCCGCCGGAGGCCGTAGGCATAGGTCGCGGGCGTGCCATCCGCGTAGAAGGCGGGTGCTGAGAGGCGATTGTAGAGACCGTCAGGCGCGTCTCGCGTGGCGTCGATATGGCATTCCCATGCGAGCATGTCATCGAGCGAGGCGGCAATGCCGGCATCGCCGAACCAGTAGATGCCATTGTCGGCCGGCAGGAAGCCGGTATCGTCATTTCCTTCATAGCCGACGACGCCATCAACTGGCACGCGCGTATTCGCAGACAGGACGGCCGTGGACATTCCGGCCGGCGCAAACAGCCTCTCCCGGAGAAGGTCGGCATAGGCACGGCCGGTGCCGCGCTCGATAAGCTCGCCGAGGATACGGAAATTACCGTTGCTGTAGGAGTAATGTGCGCCGGCGGGAAAGTGCCCGGTCTTTGCGCTGGCGATGAGGGGCAGGGCATCCTCGCGACGGAATTCGGTTTCCGGATAGGCGCCGTGCAGCACGGTCAGCGCCCAATAGTCACGCAGGCCCGACTGGTTATGGCAGAGTTCGGCAATGGTCGGCAGTCGGTCGCGATAGTCTGGAAGATAGTCGCGCACCTTATCGTCCAGCGCGGCGGGATCGCCGAACTGGTCGAGCAGCAGCGCGCAGGTGAACTGTTTCGAGATCGAACAGATCGGCAAGCGTGTTTGCGCCGTCATCGGCAAGCGGCGATACATGTCGGCAAAACCCCAGGCGCGGCGCGCCACGACCTTGCCGTCCTTGACGATGCCAGCCACGCCTCCCGGTCCGCGAAAACGAAGGGGAAGGCGGTTCAGCGCCCGGTCGAGCGCCGCGGTATCGAGCATCGTCATCGTTCTACCCTGTCAATCCGCCGAACGGAACTCGAGATGCGTCCCGGGTTCGGCACGGGCAAGAAACGCCAGCAGATCGCCCTTGGCAAGAGCCGCGCAGCCTTCCGTGGGGGAATAATCCGGGCGGGCTATGTGCAGGAAAATGGCACTGCCGGCGCCGGGAACCGGCGGATCGTCATTGTGGCCGAGCACGACGACGATGTCGTAGAGATCGTCCTGCCGCCACATCTCTTCATGGCTTGCCGCGAAAGGGCGGGTGACGGGGCGGTTATAGTCTGCGTGGGCAGGATCATCGCACCAGCCGTCCATCTCCGCGATTGCCTGCGTCGGGAAGGGCGACACCGGTTTTTCGATGCGGTCCGGGCGATAATATACCCTGCGGATCGGCCATCGACCGATGGGACTGACGCCATCGCCTTCCATCTTCTCCAGCTGTATGCCGCTGCGCCCCACGGCCGAGCGCCAGATCCGGTCGCCGTAGCATGCCTGCCAGCGCTCGCCGTCCGAGGTCACGATCAGATCCATAGGCGTTCCTTTGCGGTCCATGGGAAACGGCGGGCCGCAAGGATATGCGGATCGGTGAGACAGCTTAGCCGCTGTCTCACCCATTTCAATGGTCAGCCGAGAATGCTCTTCACTGCCTCGGCCGCGGCCTTCACGACGATGTCTGCCTCTTCGCGAGTAAGGCAAAGCGGTGGCGCGAAGCCGAGGATATCGCCTTGCGGCATCGCACGACCGATGATGCCGCGTTCGAGAAGGGCGGCGGAGACCTGCGGGCCGATCTTTTTGCCCGGATCGAAGAAGACGCGGTCGTCCTTGTCCTCGACGAATTCGATTGCTGCCATCAGGCCGTCACCACGCACGTCGCCGACATGCTTGTGATCGCCGACGGCCTTGGCGAGCTCGCTGCGGAAATAGGCGCCCGTCGAACCGGCATTTTCGACGAGGCCGAGTTCGTCGATCAGTTCGAGATTGGCGACGCCGGCGGCGGCGCAGATCGGATGCGAGGAGTAGGTCCAGCCATGGCCGATGGCGCCGAGTTCATCCGAACCCTTGACGAGCACATCCCATACCTTGTCCGAGACGATGGTGCCGGAGAGGGGCGCGTAGGCCGAAGTCAGACCCTTAGCGATGGTGATAAGCGCCGGTTTCATGCCGTAATGATCCGAGCCGAACATCGTGCCGAGGCGCCCGAAGCCGGTGACGACCTCGTCGGCGACGAGCAGGATGTCGTATTTGTCGAGCACGGCCTGGATTTTCTGCCAATAGCCCTTCGGCGGCGGCACGATGCCGCCGGTGCCCAGGATCGGCTCGCCGATGAAGGCGGCAACAGTCTCCGGCCCTTCGGCAAGGATCATCTCTTCCAGCTTGTCGGCGCAATATTGCGAGAATTGTTCCTCGTTCATCGTGTGGTCCGGCCGACGGAAGAAGTAGGGAGCCTCCGTATGCAGGATCGGCGCGCGCGGCAGGTCGAAGGCATTGTGGAAGAGATGGAGGCCGGTCAGGGAGCCGGTCATGACGCCCGAGCCGTGATAGCCGCGCCAGCGGGAGATGATCTTCTTCTTCTCCGGGCGGCCGAGAATGTTGTTGTAGTACCAGATCAGCTTGATGTTGGTCTCGTTGGCATCCGAGCCGGAAAGGCCGAAATAGACGCGGCTCATGCCTTCGGGCGCGCGGTCGATGATCATCTTGGAGAGCGTGATCGACGCTTCCGTGCCGTGGCCGACATAGGCGTGGTAGTAGGCAAGGTTCTTCGCCTGCTCGGCAATCGCATCGGCGATCTTCTGGCGGCCATAGCCGACATTGACGCAGTAGAGGCCGGCAAAGGCATCGAGGCTCGTCTTGCCGGTTGTATCCGTGATGTAGACGCCTTCGCCGCCGCCGATGACGCGTGTCGGCGTCTCGCCGCGGGCGTGCATGCCCATATGGGTCGAGGGGTGGAAGAAATGGTCGCGGTCCCAGGCGGTGAGTTCGTTGCGTCCGTCGGACATGGTCTTTCCTTTCGATGTTGCTGGCGCCGGGATCAGGCGGCCGTGTCGATGCAGAGATATTTGAGTTCGGTGAAGGCCTCCATGCCGTGGCGCGAGCCCTCGCGGCCGAGACCGGATTGTTTCCAGCCCCCGAAGGGGATCGGCCCGCCGGTGATCTTCACCCGGTTGATCGCCACCATGCCGTATTCCAGCGCGCGGGCAAGGCGCATCTGGCGGGCGCCGTTTTCGGTGACGACATAGGCGACGAGGCCGTATTCGGTGTCGTTGGCGCGGGAGACCACTTCGGCCTCGCTGTCGAAAGCCGTGACGGCGGCGACGGGGCCGAAGGTTTCCTCGCGCATGATGAGCGCGTCATTCGGGACATCGGTCAGAAGCGTCGGTTCGAAGAAGAGCGGGCCGGCCTTGTGGCGCTTGCCGCCGGTCAGCAGCTTTGCGCCGCGGTTCAGCGCATCGGCCACCTGTTCCTCCACCTTGGCGATGGCACGTTCATGCATCAGCGGGCCGATTTCGACGTCGGCCTCCAGCCCGGCGCCGACCTTCAGGGTCGCGATGCGCGTCTTGAAAGCCGTGTTGAATGCCGCGAGCGCGGAACGTTCGACATAGATGCGGTTGGCGGCGAGGCAATCCTGCCCCGATGTCGCAAATTTCGCGTTGACCGCGATATCGGCCGCCTTGTCGATATCGGCATCGGCGAAGACGATCAGCGGGGCATGGCCGCCGAGCTCCATCACTAGGCGCTTCATGGTGGGCGCGCACTGGCCGGCGATCAGCTTGCCGATCTCGGTCGAGCCGGTGAAGCTCATGGCGCGGATACCGGGATCGGCGCTCATTTGTCCGACGATGTTTGCGGCATTGCCCGTGACGACATTGAAAACGCCGGCGGGAAAGCCGGCCCGCTCGCCGAGTTCTGCAAGCGCAAGCGCGGAGAGCGGCGTTTCGCTGGAGGGATGGGCAACGACGGTGCAGCCGGCGGCAAGCGCTGCGGCCGCCTTGCGGGTGATCATCGCGGAGGGGAAATTCCACGGCGTCACGATGCCGACGACGCCGAGCGCCTCGCGCCGTACGATCATCTCGGCGCCTGGCAGGTGGCTCGTCACGTTTTCCGCGTTCAGGCGTTTTCCTTCCTCGGCATACCATTCGACGAAGGAGGCGGCGTAGTCGATCTCGCCGCGGGATTCCGCGATCGGCTTGCCCTGTTCCAGTGTCATCAGCAAGGCGAGATCTTCGCGGTGCTCCAGCATCAGGTCGTGCCATCTGCGCAGGATTTTCGCGCGCTGCTGCGGCAGCATATCCCGCCATGCGGCGAAGGCGTCCGCTGCGGCGGTGATGGCGTCCGTGGTCTGATCGCCATCGAGCGCGGCAACCCAGGCCAGGGGCGCAGAGGAAGCGGGGTCGGTCACCTTGAAACTCGCGCCATCGCGGCCGGCGACCCAGCGGCCGCCGACAAAGGAAAGCTCGCGCAGCAGATGCGGATCGGCAAGGCGGGCAAGCGCGTCGTGAAAGGTCGGGCGGGCAAATAGGGCGGTCACGGCAGCCTCCTCTGGCGGTGTTGGAGGAGTCTGCCAGATGAACGGCGTCAGATTGTCTATTGCCGGGGCCGGAGGCAGAGATTTTGGCCAAAGGTGCGGGCGGCCGTAGACAATCTCTCTATTCGGAGGCGGGCAGCAGCGCTGCAAGCGGCAGCACTGTCTCTTCCTTCACCGTCTTGGTGACGATGTAGGTGAAGTAGCGATCGATGCCGAGTTCGCGGTCGAGCAGGCTATCGACGAGACGCTGATAGGCGTCGATATCGGCGGCCATGATCTTCAGGATGTAATCGACGCCGCCGCCGACAGACCAGCAGGCCACGATTTCGGGTGTTGCAGCAACCGCGCGCTCGAAGCGCTCGAAATCCACCTGTCGATGATTGGAAAGCGTCACCTCCATCATGACGCTGGCGACCGGCGCGATACGGCGCACCGCGACACGGGCATGATAGCCCGAAACGATCCCCGCCTTTTCCAGTTTGCGCAGGCGCAGCCAGCAAGGTGTGGGCGAGAGGCCTGCCTTTTCCGCGAGCGCCAGTTTGGTGATGCGCCCGTTCTCCTGAATGGCCTCCAGGATGCGCAGGTCGATGGCGTCGAGTTTCATGCGGTCGCCCTCCGGGCGGGGATCGTGTGGAACGAGGGAAAAAGACAATGGAAAGGCATTTTGGCGTTGTCAATTGAACTGAATTTGAGCACTGTTGAAATCATGACAAATTGGCAACCCGATCCATCCCAATTGCGCCGTCCGGCCTATCTCTCCCTTGCCGAGCAGATTGCCCGCGCCATTCAGGAAGGACTTCTGCCCAACGGTACGCGCCTTCTGCCACACCGCAAGCTCGCCGACGACCTTAAACTTTCCGTTCAGACCGTCAGCCGCGCCTATGACGAGCTGATCCGCCGCGGCCTCATCTCGGGCGAGATCGGCCGCGGCTCCTTCGTGCAGACGCGGCCGAAGGAACCGGAGCCGCCCTATTTGCCGGAGCGTCTCGGCGAGCTGGTCGATCTCTCGATCCTCAAGCCCGTTTGCGAGCAGCTTCATCTGGAGCGCATGCGCGAGGCATTCGGCTGGCTGGCGGAAAACCTGCCGTCGAGCTCGGCGCTCTCCTTCCGTCCAAACATGGTTTTTCCACGCCACAGGATTGTCGCGGCCGAATGGCTGGCGCGCTGCGGCCTCGATATTTCGCCGCTCAATATCAGCCTCACCAACGGCGCGACGTCGGGCATGACGGTCGCGCTGATGAGCGTGGCGCCGCCCGGCTCCACCGTTGCGACGGAGGCGATCAGTCACCACACGCTGGTGCCGCTTTCCACCTATCTCGGCCTGCATCTCGAGGGCTTGCCGATCGATAGGGATGGCATGATCCCCGAGGCGCTGGACGACGCTTGCCGTAAGGGCGTCATCCGTGCCGTCTTCCTTCAGCCTTCCGTCATCAATCCGACCGCGACGCTGATGAGCGCCGAACGCCGGCAGGCGCTGGCTGATGTGGCGCGATGCCACGATATCGCGATCATCGAGAACGACATTCTGGGGCCGCTCGTCGAAGGGCGCGCGCCGCCGATTGCCGCCTATGCGCCGGAGCGGACGCTCTACGTCACGAGTTTCACGAAGATCACGGTGCCGGGCCTGCGCATCGGCTATCTTGCGGCACCCGATCGTTATGTCGCGGCCGTGGCGAACCGGCACCTCGTTTCCAACTGGATGGCAACGCCTTCGATCGCGGAGATCGCAACCCGCTGGGTCAGCGACGGCACGGCGATGGAGCTGGTCAATTGGCAGCGTCGCGCTCTCGCCGTTCGCCACGACATCGCAAAAGAGGCCTTTGCGGGGCTGCCCTACCACACGCATCCGCAGAGCCTGCATGTCTGGTTGCCGCTGCCGGAGGGGCATACGGAAGAGGGCTTCGTGTCGCAGGCGCGGTTGCGCGGCGTCGCCATTGCGCCCGGCTCCTCCTTCAGGACCTGTGACCAGCACTGGCATCCGGCAGTGCGCATCTCGCTGGGATCGACGACGGAGCAGGAACTTCGCACGGGGCTCGGCATTCTGGCATCGCTGGCCAGCGGAAATCCCGAAGCGCTTCTGCTCGCGATTTGAGAAAATTGCCCGCCAATCGGGCGCCCGAAGAATAATTGTACTGATATTATTATTCGGATTGACATGATTTCTATCGCCGCGCATCGTTAGGCCATCACTTGTCTCAACAGGGAGAGACATGCATGGCAGCCCCCATTATCCGCATCGACAACATCACCAAGCGCTACGGTCCTTTGACCGTGCTCGACGGTCTGTCGATGGAGGTGATGCCGGGCGAAAAGCTTGCGCTCATCGGCCCATCCGGCTCCGGCAAGACGACGATCCTGCGTATTCTGATGACGCTGGAAGCCATCAGCGGCGGGCATATCCAGGTCGATGGCGATCAGCTCTACCATATGCCGCGAAACGGAAGCCTCGTGGCGGCGGACGATCGCCACCTGCACAGGATGCGCGAGAAGATCGGCATGGTCTTCCAGCACTTCAATCTCTTTCCGCACAAATGTGTGCTCCACAATGTCACGCTCGCGCCGATGCTGACGAAAGGCGTGGCGAAGGCCGCGGCTCAGAAGCGGGCGATGGAGCTTCTCGACATGGTGGGCCTCGCCGACAAGGCGAAGAGCATGCCCGCACAATTGTCCGGTGGGCAGAAGCAGCGCGTGGCAATCGCCCGCGCGCTGGCGCTCTCGCCGAAGATCATGCTGTTCGACGAGGTGACCTCGGCGCTCGACCCGGAACTGGTCGAGGAGGTGCTGAACGTCATGCGCAAGCTCGCCGCCGAGACCGATATGACCATGCTGCTGGTGACCCATGAAATGGGCTTCGCCCACGATTTTGCCGACCGCATCCTGTTCTTCGACCGCGGCAAGATCGTCGAGGAGGGCAAGCCGGACGAGATTTTCCGCAATCCCAAGCAGGAACGCACGCAGACCTTCCTGCGCAAGATCATCGCGGCCGGGCACCGCGTCTGAGGGGTTTCCCCCGGAAACAAAGCCTCGAGCAACAACCGAAAATAACAACCAGAAACAGCCAGAGGAGTTCGCAACAATGCGCATAAGGACATTTTTGACCGTGGCGGCCGGCGCAAGCGCGCTGATGGCGGCCGTCGCCACCACGCCGGCTTTCGCCGATGACGGCAAGCTGGAAGAATTGAAGGCGCAGGGCTTTGCCCGTGTCGCCATCGCCAACGAGCCGCCGTTCACCGCGGTCGCCGCCGACGGCAAGGTCTCGGGTGCGGCTCCCGATGTCGCCCGCGAAGTGTTCAAACGCCTCGGCGTTACGGACATCGTCGCCTCGATCTCGGAATACGGCGCGATGATTCCCGGCCTTCAGGCCGGCCGTCACGACGTCATCACCGCAGGCCTCTTCATGAAGCCCGAGCGTTGCGCGGCCGTCGCCTATTCCGAGCCGATCCTCTGCGATGCCGAAGCCTTTGCGCTCAAGAAGGGCAATCCGCTGAAGCTCAAGAGCTACAAGGATATTGCCGACAATCCGGATGCGAAGATCGGTGCGCCGGGCGGCGGCACGGAAGAGAAGCTTGCGCTCGAAGCCGGCGTGCCGCGTGACCGTGTCATCGTTGTGCCGGATGGCCAAAGCGGCCTGAAGATGCTGCAGGATGGTCGCATCGATGCCTATTCGCTGCCGGTTCTGTCCATCAACGACCTGGTCGCCAAGGCGAACGATCCCGAGATCGAGGTTGTCGCTCCGGTGGAGGGCGCCCCGGTCTATTGCGACGGTGCGGCCTTCAAGAAGGGCGACGAAGCGCTGCGTGACGCCTTCGACGTGGAGCTTGCCAAGCTCAAGGAGAGCGGTGAGTTCGCCAAGATCATCGAACCCTACGGCTTCTCCGCCAAGGCTGCGATGTCAACGACGCGCGACAAGCTCTGCGCAGCGAAGTGATCGTCTAAGCAAGGATCTGGACGTTTGGATATGAGGCTGCCTTACCCCCCTCTGCCCTGCCGGGCATCTCCCCCACATGGGGGGAGATTGGATGGAGCATTGTTTTGCCCATCTCCAATGTCGCCGATCGAGCGAGACCTCCATCTTCTGCCGATCTCCCCCCATGTGGGGGAGATGCCCGGCAGGGCAGAGGGGGGTGCCTTGCGGTTCGCTCTTGCCACAACGGGATTGCACGCACCATGACCGACTGGTCCGGCTATATTGGACTGATCCTGCAAGGCGCGCTCGTGACGCTTGAACTCACCGTCATGGGCTCGGTGCTGGCCGTCGTCATGGCGTTTCTCGCCGGGCTTGGCCGCGTCAGCCGCTTCATGGCGGTTCGGGCGCTGGCGACGACCTATATCGAGTTCTTTCGCGGTACGTCGATTTTCGTCCAGCTCTTCTGGGTCTATTTCGTATTGCCGTTTGCCGGCGTCACGCTGTCGCCGCTCCAGGCCGGCGTGCTGGCGCTTGGCCTGAATGTCGGCGCCTATGGGGCGGAGGTGGTGCGCGGCGCCGTCAAGGCGATCGGCCGCGAGCAGCGCGAGGCCTGCATCGCGCTCAATCTCTCGCGCGGCCAGGCGATGCGTCACGTCATCCTTCCGCAGGCGCTGCCCTTGATGCTGCCAACCTTCGGCAACAATGCGATCGAGCTGCTGAAGGGCACGGCCGTCGTCTCCCTGATTTCGCTCACGGATATGACGTTCCAGGCCCAGGTGGTGCGCGCGCAGACCGGCAGCACGCTGATCCCCTTCGCCGTCATCCTCGTGCTCTATTTCCTGATGGCGCTCGCCATTTCCTACGGAATGCGCTGGCTGGAGCGCAGGGTTACCCGTGGCCTCGATGGTGTGAGGACCTGACGATGGAATGGGACTGGAATTTCGTCTGGGAAATCATGCCCACCCTGCTCGAGGGCCTGAAGATCACCATCCTGGCGACCGTGCTGGGCGCTGCCGTCGCCGCCGTCGTCGGTCTCGTCTTCGCGATCCTGCGCATGACGGCGCCCAAGCCGGTCGCGAAGGTGACGGGTTTTATCGTGGAGTTCATTCGCGGCACGCCGCTGCTCGTGCAACTGTACTTCATCTTCTATGTGCTGCCGGATATCGGCATTCGCCTGCCGGCGCTGCTTGCGGGCGTCATCGGGCTCGGTCTGCACTACGGCACCTATGCGGCGGAGGTCTATCGCGCCGGCATCGAGAACGTGCCGCGCGGACAGTGGGAGGCGGCAAAGGCAACGAACCTCACGGGACGCCAGACCTGGCTCCATGTGATCCTTCCGCAGGCGATCCCGCCGATGATCCCCGCACTCGCCAACTATCTGATCGCGATGTTCAAGGAGACACCATTGCTTTCGGCCATCACCGTGCTCGAGCTGATGAACCAGGCGAAGAGCGTCGCCAACAGCAGCTACCGCTATATCGAGCCGATGACCTTGGTCGGCGTGTTCTTCCTGATCATGAGCCTGATTTCCGTCGTCTTCCTGCGCTGGCTGGAAGAACGTTACGCCCGGCTGGAGGAACGCTGATGCAGGCGATCGATCTCACACTCGCGTCGCGTGCGCCAAAGCTTGACGATCGTCCGCTGGCAAAACGCGTCGGCTTGATCATCCTTGCGACCGATCACACGACGGAGGTGGATTTCCAGCGCGTGGTGGCAAGCGAGCGGATCGGCGTTTATGCCACGCGCATCCCCTATGCCAATCCGGTGACGCCGGAAAACCTGCGTGCCATGCAGCCTTCGCTAACGGCGGGTGCTGCTCTCATCCTGCCGGACGAGCCGCTCGATGTGGTGATGTATTCCTGCACGTCGGCCTCGGTGGTCATCGGCGATGCCGAAGTGAAGGCAGCGGTAAAGGCCGCCAAGCCGACGGCCGCCGTGGTAACGCCAACTGCGGCCGCAGTTTCCGGCCTCAAGGCCCTCGGCGCGCGGCGCATTTCCGTGCTGACGCCCTACACGCTCGAAACGAGCAGGCCGATGGCCGATTATTTCCTGGCCCTCGGCTTCGATATCGCCCGCTTCACCTGCCTTGGTCTCACCGACGACCGTGAGATGGCGCGGATTTCCCCCGAAGAAATCATCGCCTTTGCGAGGGAGGCAATGGCACCGGACTCCGAAGCGCTCTTCATTTCCTGCACGGCTGTGCGTGCAGCCGGCGTTGCTGCAGCGATCGAAGCTGTCATCGGCAAACCAGTCGTCACCAGCAATCTTGCCACAGCCTGGGCCTGCCTCCGCCTTTGCAGCGACGAGGTGTCCCGGCCGGAGCTTGGCCGGCTGATGACGCTTGCCTATGCGGGGCGCTGAGCGATGACGAATGCGACCCTTCCCGTGACATTGGCGGACATCGAGCAGGCGGCGCGGCGCATCGATGGCCGCATTCTGCACACGCCCTTGGTCCAGTCCGCATCGCTTTCGAAGCACTGTGGCGTGCCGGTGAGCCTGAAGCTCGAACATCACCAGGCGACGGGCAGTTTCAAACTGCGCGGGGCGACGAACGCGGTGCTGTCGCTTTCGCCCGATGCGCGTGCAAGGGGCGTCGTCGCCGCATCGACGGGCAACCACGGCCGGGCGCTGGCGCATGCCGCCAAGGCGGAGGGATGCGTTGCGACGATCTGCATGTCCCGGCTCGTGCCGGATAACAAGGTATCCGAAATCCGTCGGCTCGGCGCCAATGTCCATATCGTCGGCAAGTCGCAGGACGACGCACAGGTCGAGGTGGAGCGGCTGGTTTCCGAAGACGGGCTCGTGATGGTGCCGCCCTTCGACAATGCGGCGGTGGTTGCAGGACAG
>CBFGOD010000002.1:0-29872 GCA_965650295.1 uncultured Shinella sp.
CTCGCCATCATGCCGGAGAAATGGTCGCGAATCGTGCTCGCCATCATCATTCTCTCGATGTGGACGAACCTGCTTGCCCGCACCTATGCCTGGATGGTGCTGCTTCAGCGCACCGGCGTCATCAACAAGACGCTGATGGGGCTCGGCCTGATCGACCAGCCGCTGGCGCTCGTCAACAATCTCGTCGGCGTCACCATCGGCATGACCTATATCATGCTGCCCTTCGTCATCCTGCCATTGATGGGCGTCATCCGTACCATTGATCCGGCCATCCTGCGCGCAGCCGCCCTCTGCGGCGCCGGTAAGATGCAATGTTTCCTGCGCGTGCTGCTGCCGCTTTCACTGCCCGGCATTGCCGCCGGCGCGCTGATGGTCTTCGTCATGTCGCTCGGCTACTTCGTGACGCCCGCGCTGCTCGGCGGCACGTCCAACATGATGCTCGCCGAGCTCATCGCGCAGTTCGTGCAGTCGCTGGTCAATTGGGGCATGGGCGGTGCCGCAGCCCTGGTGCTGCTCGTCGTCACGCTTGCGCTCTATGCCGTCCAGCTTCGCTATTTCAATCCGGCACGGGGGAAGTAGTCATGCTGCTCGACTTCGATAAACTCGGCGGCCTCAGGACCTTTCTCATCGCGCTCGTGGCGTTGGTCTGCCTGTTTCTGATCCTGCCCATCGTCTTCATCGCCGCGCTGTCCTTCGGCTCGTCGCAATGGCTGATCTTCCCGCCGCCGTCCTGGACCTTCAAATGGTATCAGGACCTCTTCGCCGATCCGCGCTGGCTCTATTCAGCGCTGACGAGCCTGAAGATCGCGGCGATCGTCACGGTACTCTCCGTCGTCATCGGCTTTCTTGCCGCGCTCGGTCTCGACCGGGGCCGCTTCGCCGGTCGGGATCTGCTGCGCGCCCTGTTCCTGACGCCGATGATCCTGCCCGTCGTGGTTCTTGCCGTCGCGCTTTATGCCCTGTTTCTGAAGCTCGGCCTTGCCGGCACGACCATCGCCTTCGTCATCGCGCATCTTCTGATCGCGCTGCCCTTCTCGATCATCTCGATCGGCAACGCGCTCGAGGGTTTTGATCGCTCGATCGAGGATGCGGCCATCCTGTGCGGGGCAAATCCCTGGGAAGCGCGGCTGCGTGTGACGGTCCCGGCCATCAGCCACGGCATTTTCGGAGCCGCCGTCTTCTCCTTCCTCGCCTCCTGGGACGAGGTGGTGCTGGCAATCTTCATGGCAAGCCCGACGCTGCAGACCCTGCCGGTCAAGATCTGGACGACGCTGAGGCAGGACCTGACGCCGGTCATTGCCGCCGCCTCCACACTGCTCATTGCCTTCACGATCCTTCTGATGATCGTCGCAGCACTCCTCCGCAAGGGACGAAAAGCATGACCCAGCCTTTCCTCAGCATCCGCGGCATCCGCAAGTCCTATGGCTCGGTGACCGCCGTCAAGAATGTCAGCATGGATATTGCCGAGGGCGAGTTCATGACATTCCTCGGGCCATCGGGCTCCGGCAAGTCGACGACCCTCTACATCCTCGCCGGCTTTCAGGATCCGAGCGGCGGCGATATCCTGCTGAACGGCCAGAGCCTGCTGTCGACCCCGTCGCACAAGCGCAATATCGGCATGGTGTTCCAGCGCTACACGCTTTTCCCGCATCTGACGGTCGGCGAAAACGTCGCCTTCCCGCTGCGCATCCGTCGCCGCCCGCAGGCGGAGATTGCCGAGCGCGTGAAAGCCGCCCTGAAACTGGTACGCCTTGAAGGTTTCGAGGATCGCATGCCGGCGCTGATGTCCGGCGGCCAGCAGCAGCGCGTCGCACTCGCCCGCGCGCTCGTGTACAACCCGCCCGTCCTCCTGATGGATGAGCCGCTCTCGGCGCTCGACAAGAAGCTGCGCGAGGAAATCCAGTTCGAAATCCGCCGCATCCACCAGGAGACGGGCGTGACCATCCTTTATGTCACGCACGATCAGGAGGAGGCATTGCGCCTCTCCGACCGCATCGCCGTGTTCAGTCAGGGTGAGATCGACCAGATCGGAACCGGCCCTGAGCTCTATTCCAATCCGGCCACCCGCTTCGTTGCGGGGTTCATCGGCGACAGCAATTTCCTCGATGCGACCGTCGTCGCAAGCAATGCCGGGAAAGCAAAACTCGCGCTGGGCGATGGCGCCCTCGTCGAAGGCGTGCCGTTGCACGGTCCGTCTGCGGCAAGCGGCAGGGCATCCTTGATGTTGCGCCCGGAACGCCTGTCGCTCTCGAGGATCTCCGTTCCCTCGGGCATCGCCGTGACGGTGCGGGATATCACGTTCCTTGGCAACAATGTCGAAGTCAGCACCGCGACACCGGCGGGTGTCGATCTCGCCGTGCGCCTGCCGTTCGGTCACGAGGCGATTTCGAGCCTTGCGCGTGGCGAGCAGGCGTGGCTGACCTTCGACACCGCCTCCGCGCATGCCTTCGCCTGACCATCCAGCTGGGAGCCTGATCGTGGCAATTTCCGAACGCCTCCTGGCGAAACTGAAAGATCCGGCACTTGCGACCGACAAGGCGCCTGTCGCCGGGGAATGGCTTGGCTGCGACGACGCAGGCAAGACGTTTGACGTTCTAAACCCGTCCACTGGCGAGAGGATTGCGACGCTTCCGGATATGGGGCGGGCTCACGCTGCCCGCGCAATCGAAGCGGCCTATGTCGCCCAGAAAGAATGGGCGAAACGGACCGGCAAGGAGCGTGCCGCCATCCTGCGCAAACTCCATGACCTCATGGTCGCCAATGCCGATGACCTTGCCGTCATCCTCACCATGGAAATGGGCAAGCCGCTCGCAGAAGCGCGCGGCGAAGTCCTCTATGGTGCGTCCTATGTCGAATGGTTCGGGGAAGAGGCCAAGCGTGCCTATGGCGACATGATCCCGGGCCATCAGCGCGACAAGCGCATCATGGTCGTCAAGCAGCCGGTGGGCGTCGTTGCGGCCATCACACCGTGGAATTTTCCCAATGCCATGCTTGCGCGCAAGCTGGCGCCCGCACTTGCCGCCGGTTGCGCCATGGTTGCCAAGCCCGCCGCAGAGACGCCGCTCTCCGCGCTCGCCTTGGCGCGCCTTGCCGAACAGGCTGGGCTTCCCGCCGGCCTCCTCAGCATCGTTTTGACAACTGATGCCATCGAAATCGGCCAGGAATTCACATCGAACGACAAGGTCCGCAAGCTGACCTTCACGGGCTCCACCAATGTCGGACGAACGCTGATGCGGCAGGGTGCCGACCAGATCATGAAGCTCGGCCTCGAGCTCGGCGGCAATGCGCCCTTCATCGTCTTCGATGACGCTGACCTCGATGCGGCTGTCGATGGTGCGATGGTCGCCAAATACCGCAACAATGGCCAGACCTGCGTCTGCGCCAACCGCTTCTATGTGCAGGCCGGCGTCTATGACGCCTTTGCTGAGAAGTTGGCGGCCCGTGTTTCTCGATTGAAAGTCGGGGATGGTTTCGAAGAGGCCGTTGATGCCGGCCCGCTGATCGATACCAAGGCTCTGGCAAAGGTCGAGGCACATATAGGCGATGCGGTTTCGAAGGGCGCACGAGTGACCGTCGGCGGTAGGCCGGATGCCAGAGGCGGCCTGTTCTTCCAGCCGACGGTCCTCACGGATGTCACGCCCGACATGCAGGTCGCCCGCGAGGAGACGTTTGGTCCCGTGGCCCCGCTCTTCCGCTTTAAGACGGAAGAACAGGTGATCGACCTTGCCAACGATACCGAGTTCGGCCTTGCGGCCTACTTTTATGCCAACGATCTATCCCGGGTCTTCCGGGTCGGTGAAGCGCTGGAATACGGCATGGTCGGCATCAATACGGGCCTCATCTCGACGGAGGTCGCACCGTTCGGTGGTATCAAGCAGTCCGGGCAGGGGCGCGAGGGGTCTCGATACGGTCTGGACGACTATTTGGAGATCAAGTTTCTTTGCCTTGGGCTGGCGTCATAGGTCAGCCCGGTGAAACCGCGAAGACTGCAAATTCTACAGTCAATCGATGTCCAGCGGCGGGGCCGCCAGCCGGCTTGTCGTGAAACGGATGAAGGGGCGCGAGAGCATGATCGGCAAAATCCAGGACTGCACGCGCATGCCGAACGCGCTTTGCGGAATGTAGTGGCCGCCGATCTTGCGCGACACGGCCTGCATCTTCGTCACCAGCGGCCGCATTCGTGCCTCGTAGCTGTCGAGTGCGTCGATCATGCTTTTGCGCGCAAGTTCCGAGGCGAGGATGTAGGCACCGGCCATCGCCGTGGATGTGCCCTGACCGGCAAGGAAGGTCAGGCACCAGGCGGAGTCGCCAAGCAGTGCAATGCGGCCCTTCGACCACTTCGGCACCTCGATTTGCGACACGGTGTCGAAGAAGGCCTGGTCCCAATCGATGGCCGAGGACAGAGCAGAAGCAACCGGTTCCGGCCAGTGGCCGAATTCCTTTTGCAGCACGCGTTGCCGTGCTTCCGGATCGAGCCGGTCCGTCCGCTCGTCCCGCCAGCAGAACAGCGTTGCCGCAGTGCCGTCGCCCACGGCATACAGCCCGCCCTGATGATCGACATCCATCATGCCGACGAAGCTCGCGCCCAGCGGCTTTTCGAGCGGCACGCGCCATGCGCTGGCACGATAACCGAGCGGCCGGAGGAAATCCTCATGAGGCCCGAAAGCCAGCGCGCGCACGCTGCTGCGATAACCATCCGCGCCGACGACGAGGTCGAAGCGGCCGGTGGTGCCATCGGAAAAAGTGGCGGTGACGCCCGAACCATCATCGTCGAGCGCCGTCACCGTCGTTTCGTAGCCGATCGCGCAGTTTCCTGAGACTGCGCTGGTCAATATCTCCTGAAAATCGTTGCGCATGATGGCGAGGAGGCGCCCCCCGGCGGCCTTTGCCAGAGTGCGATAGTCGTAGGAGAAAAGTTTTTTCCCGCGCCGGTCGAGATGATGGGCGGGGCCGAGCGGCATGGCTTTCGACCGGAAGGCCTCGACAAGACCAAGCCGTTCCGCGACACGCCAGCCATTGACATGCAAGCCGATCGAGTAGCCGCCGGTGCGCCCGCGCGCCGCCTTTTCTACCACGACGGGTTCGATGCCGTGTTGAAGCAGGCAGGCGGCCAGGGTCAGGCCGGCCGGTCCGCCGCCGACGATGAGGATACGCATGGATGTCTCCTCAGAACGTCATGTTGATGCGGCCGCCGATGGTGCGGCCCTGGCCCAGCTGATAGAGATTGCCAAGGCCGGGATACTGGAAGCCGTAGGTCGTATACGTCTTGTCGAAGACGTTCGTCACGAAGGCTTCGGCCGTGACTTTGTCGTCGAGTTCCCACTTCACGCCGAGGTCCGCAAGCGCGTAACCCTTCTGGCCGATCGTGTTGGTCTCGTCGAAATAGTGCTCGCCGACATAGGTGAGACCGAGATAGGGAATGAGCGCGCCGCGGCCGTTTTCCAGTTCGAAGCGATAGTCGAACATGAGATTGGCGGTGAATTCCGGCGCGTAGGGCACGGTGTTGCCCGTCAGGTCGGAGCCCGGCGTAACGGGATTTTTGTAGTCCGTAAACCGCGTCTGGTTGTAGGCGAGGCCGGCGGTGATGCCGAATTCTTCCGTGGCCTTGGCGCGGACCTTCAGGTCGATACCCTTGGCCGTCACCTCGCCGACATTCTGGAGATACTGCCAGGGCTGCACGTCCACGAACATCTGGTAGTCCTTGGTGACATTGTAGTAGGCGGAAAGCTGCGCTTCCAGCGTGCCGTCGTCGTTGCGGTATTTCAGACCCACTTCACCATTATAGGTATGCTGCGGGTCATAGGTGAACGCGTTGTTGGCCGACGTCACGTTGCGGGTAAAGCCACCGGCCTTGAAGCCGGTGCTGAGAAGGCCGTAAACACGCCACGCGTCGCTAAGGCCGTAACTTGCGCCGAGTTTGGGTGAAAGCGCGGTAAACGCATTATCGTCCTTGAAGTTTACACCCCCGACCGCTTCGGCAGCCGCGCGTTCATAGTCGAGACGCAGGCCAGGTGAGATATCGAGACGATCGGTGGCGTGCCACGTGATGTCGCCGAACAGGGCATAGGAATCGATCTTCTGCCGCGCGATCTGGTTGGCGATCGGCACATTCCGCGTGAAATCGAGATGCTGGTAGTAGAGACCGGCCACATAGTCGATCGCGTTGCCCTGATCCGGATTGGAGGCGATGCGCAACTCCTGGCTCAGTGTCCACTGCTTTTCCGGCGTGTAGGTGCCGAAGATCGTGCGGTCGAGATCGCTCTTCTGGTAGCCGGTAAGTGCGGTGATGGTGGCAAAGCCGAGATCGTAGGCGGCGTTGACGCCAAAATTCCAGGTGTCGAGATCATATTGCGACGGGGCAGGATAGGCGATGCGGTTTTCCAGGTCGGCCTCCAGGACGAAATATTCTTCCGTCGAGGAAACATGGCCGCGTCCGGCGCTGACGGTCACGTCCCAGGGGCTGTCGGTCGGCGCGTAGCGAACGCGGACCTGGCCGTTGACGTCCCGCGTGCCGCCGACGTCCTCGCCAAAGCTGGTCGTGTACGTGTCCTTGCCGTTCAGCAATGAGAGGTTCGCATCGGCATAAAGCACGTCGTCGATCAGAGGTGTGCTGGCGAAGAAGGTGCCACCGGCGCCCTCGTTGGTCATGTTCGCATCAAAACCGAAGCGCGTTTCGTTGTCCGGCTTGCGGGTGACGATATTGATGACGCCGCCGATCGCGCCGCGCCCGTAGAGCGTGCCCTGCGGACCATAGAGCAGCTCGACGCTTTCAACGCCGCCCGGCAGCGAGCGCGTGAGATTGAAGCTATCCTGCGGCAGGCCGTCCACATAGACCTGGGTGCTCGGATTGTAGAAATCGAGCGACGCCTGCCCGCGGATCGTGAAGTTGGCATAGGCGCGGCTGGAGCGGGAGCGGATGTTGACGTCGGGAAAGATGCGATCGAGATCGGCAACGGTGTCGATGTCGCGCGTGAGCAATTCGTCGGCATTGGCGATATCGGTTGCGGAGGGCAGGAGGAAATAGTCCTCACTGCGCTTCGTGGCGGTGATGATGATCGGCTCCAGCGTCGAGATCTCGGTGTTGTCCTGCGCTGCCGCAATCTGCGGGGAGAGGCCGACGGCGAGGGCGAGGAGGGAAACGCCGGACAAGCGGTGACGCATCATGATTCCGATACCTTTTCTGAGATTGCAAAGCCCTGCACTGCCTTCGCGGAAGCGCCGAGCGTATGGGAAACGAGGAGGATGGCGGCAAGAATGAAAGCCGCCGAGGCGGCAAACAGCCAGCCGTAGCCGAAAGCATTGCCGAGTAGGCCGGCGACCGAAGATGCGGCGATCGCGAGGATCGCGTCGATGCTTTGGAGCGCGGCGAAATCCGTCGCCGCCTGATCCGGATTGCACCAGTTCATCATTGCCGCATAGAGCGCGACGAAGGAGAAGGCGACCGCGCCGATTTGCAGGAGAAGGATACCCACCGCGATCACGGGAGAGACCGAACCTGCGAATTCGACGATGGCAAGCGCCGCCAGCAGCAGGATATTGAGGATGGCCGCAAGCACGATCGACCGGGTAATACCCACAGCCTGCACGACAAGCGCACCGAGCGAGGCGGCGACAAGCCCGGCAACCGCGCCGCCCGCGCCACGCAACAGGCCGATCGTGTCGAGGGCGATGCCCTTGTCGACGAGATAAGGCCCGGTCAGCGACGACCCCATGCGCAGGCCGATCTGATAAACGATGAGGAAGGCCAGCCCGCGGGTGAGGGTGCGGTTGTTGAATGTCGTGCGCAGGCCGATCTGCTGGCGGGACCTGGCGTTCACCGGAGGCCCGGCAAGACGACCGGAGAAGAACACGGGAATGGTGAGCAAACCGACAAATCCAGCCATCGCCGCCATGGAGACCGCCCACCCGGCATGCTGATAGACGATCAGCCAAAGACCGCCGCCGATCAGAAAACCGAGATAGGCGCCGGTCGTCGAGGCGCCGCTGGCAAACCCGCGATTGTTCTCGTCGGAGGCACGCACGGCGAGCGAATCGGTCGCCACGTCCTGGGTCGCGGCGAACATGCCCATAACCAGAAGCACGCAGGCCAGTGCCGCCATGTGGGTCTGCGGCGGTAGAACGGTCGCGACGAGGAAGCAGGTGATGATGCCGATCTGGCACAGGAGGATCCAGCTGCGTTCGGTGAGAAACCGGTCGATGAGCGGCGCCCACAGGAACTTCAGCGCCCACGGCAGGAACAGCACGGAGAGATATCCGATCTGGTCGAGCGGCATGCCGGCATCGCGCAACACGACAGGAAGCGCCGTCTGCACCATGGAGCCGGTGACGGATTGGGCGGCATAAAGGCCGGCAAGAAGGCCAAGCACGGTCCAGGTGGCGGAACGTGCGGCGATATTTGTAAAAGCGGTCGACATTGCCCCTCGCAACGGATTTCCTGATCTCAGTAGGGTTTCGCAGAAAACTTGACTATTGTAATCAGGTTCAGCGATATTGCGATCCGGTCCATTATTTTGGCAGGCAGATGAATCTCAGAGTGGAACAGCGTGCGCTCGCCCAGTCCGATCAGGACGACGTGGTGGTGCTCGGCCCGAGCCCGGCCGACGATGCCTTCTCGGCGGTGTCGACCGATGGCGCCTACAAGATTCTCGGCGTACGGCCGGGTTTGACGATTTCCGTCTTCGATATGGTGATCGGTGCCGATTTTATCGGTCGTTTCGCCACGGAGCCGTGCGTTGCGATCGACTTTCTGTTCGAGGCGTCAGGGCAGGGCTGGCTGCTCGATAGCGATGCGGAGCGACGGCTGTCCTCGATCCCTTACCGGCCGGGCCGCATCTACATCATGGCGGCGCCGACAGGCGCTGTCGGCTTCTATGATGTCCCCGTCGGGACCCGCTTCAAGGGCATGGATATTCGCGTGGATATCAGCCTCTGGCAGAAGCTCGGCGCGGGCGATGTCCTCAGCAATCTCGACGAGCACCACGCGCTCCACATGGCCTCGGGCAACGGCACCTGGGTTGGGGTCCTGCCGGTGCCGCCAGATCTTCTCGCTGTCGCGCGCGCGCTCTTCGACAGCGCGATGGTGGAGAGTGACGACCTCGCCTTCGAGGCCCGCGCCCTCGATATCATCAACGCGTCGATCACCACGATGCGGCGTACGCAGCCTGCGCAGACCATCCCGCCGCGTGACCGCCGTCCGCTTCAGCGGGCGCGCGACCTGCTCATCGCGGAACTCGCCCGCCCCTGGACGCTTGATGACCTCGCTCGTGAAGTGGGGCTTACGCAAAAGCGGCTCAAAACCGGCTTCAAGAGCCTCTATGGCTTCGCCGTCTATGCATTTCTGAAGGAACAGCGTCTGCTGGAAGCACGTCGCCTGATAGAGAGTGGCGAAATGAACGTCACGCAGGCGGCGATTGCCATCGGCTACAGCAATCCAAGTCATTTCTCCCAGCTTTTCCTGCGTCGCTTCGGCATGCAGCCATCAAGAGTGCTGGCAGCCCGCTCGGGAGAGCAGGAATAGAGCGGACTACTGAAGCAGTCGTCTCAGATAGTTGCCGTAGTCGCTCTTGCCGTATCGTTCGGCCTGTTTTTCGAACTGCGAGCAGGAAATGAAGCCCTGGCCGAGTGCGACCTCCTCCGGGCAGGCAATCTTGAAGCCCTGGCGCTTTTCCAGGGTGCGAACGAAATCGCCCGCCTCCAGAAGGCTTTCCGGCGTGCCGGTGTCGAGCCAGGCATAGCCGCGTCCCATGATCGATACCCTGAGCTTGCCGCGCTCCAGATAATCCCGGTTGACATCGGTGATCTCATATTCGCCGCGACCCGAAGGCTTCAGGTTGGCTGCGATCTCCACCACGCTGGGATCATAGAAATAAAGACCCGCGACGGCCCAGTTGGATTTCGGAACCGCCGGCTTTTCTTCTATGGAAACCGCGTTCATGTCCTTGTCGAACTCGACCACGCCATAACGCTCGGGATCGACGACATGATATGCAAAGACGGTTCCCCCCGAAATGCTGGCGCGGGCATCTGCCAGAAGCTTGGGAAGGCCGTGGCCGAAGAAGATGTTGTCGCCGAGGATAAGGCAGCAATGGGAACCGCCGACGAAATCCGCGCCGATCACGAAGGCCTGCGCCAGACCCTCCGGCCGGGGCTGGATGGCATAGGAAAGCTCCAGGCCCCATTGTGAACCATCGCCCAGCAGCTTTTGGAAGTGCGGCATGTCGTGCGGTGTCGAAATGATCAGGATTTCGCGAATGCCCGCCAGCATCAGGGTCGTCAGCGGATAATAGATCATCGGCTTGTCGTAGATCGGCAGGATCTGCTTGCTGATCGCCATGGTCATCGGATGCAGACGCGTGCCGTTGCCTCCAGCCAGAATGATGCCTTTCATTGCCGTTCTCCCGAGAGAGCGCGTCGTGGTTGCGCGAGGTTCCATCCGAGAAGCGTGTCGATCACCTTGCGGGTCGATATCCGCCAGTCCGGCAGCGCGATACCGTAGATATGGGCGAGCTTTTCACCTGAAAGTCTGGAATTCGCCGGCCGCTTGACCGGCGAAGGATATTGGTCCGAGGTGATCGGGACGACCTCGACAGGTCTGCGCCCATAGGCCTCGGCCGCCTGGAAAATCTCGCTTGCGAACTCCGCCCAAGTGGCTTCACCGGAGCCCGTCAGGTGAAAAATGCCGCGATATCTGCGGTCGCGATCCACGGCCATCCGTCGCGCGGCGATGATCAGCATGCTGGCAATGTCCTCGGCTGCGGTTGGACAGCCCTGCTGATCGGCAACAACGGAGAGCCTGTCGCGCGTTTCCCCCAGTTTGAGCATGGTCTTGAGAAAATTGGTGCCATAAGGCGAATAAACCCAGGCGGTGCGGAAGATTGCGAGGTCGCTGAGGGTCGCTTCGGCGCGGCGCTCGCCCTCCAGTTTCGATGCGCCATAGACGCAAATCGGCCCAACGCGATCGGTCTCGAAATAGGGTGTCGGCTTACGGCCATCGAACACATAGTCCGTGGAGATATGCAGCAGAGGCACGCCGAGCCGAGCAGCTGCCTCGGCCACGGCGCCGGCACCCACGCCATTGACGGCGAAGGCGAGATCCCGTTCCGTTTCAGCCTTGTCGACCATGGTGTAGGCGGCCGCCGAGATGATCGCATCCGGGCGTGCAGCCTTGAGCGCGGGCATGATGCTGCCCGGGGCGGCGAGATCGAGCTCCGGCCGACCGACGGCTATGATCTCGACATTCATCTGCGGGCCAAGGGCCGCGATGGACCGCGTGATCTGACCTTCCTTGCCCGTAACGACGATCCGCATGGCGCTCACGCCCGCCTTTCCAGCATGCCCAGGCGTTCGCCGAGATAGACGGTTTCACGCAACGGCCGCCACCACCATTCATTTTCAAGAAACCAGGCTACGGTCTTTTCGATGCCACTCTCGAACTTCTCCCGTGCTTTCCAGCCGAGCTCTTTTTCAAGCCGTGTCGCGTCGATGGCATAGCGGGCATCGTGGCCGGGCCGGTCATCGACATGGGTGATCAGCTGTTCATGCGGGCTGTTTTTCGGCCGCATCGCATCCATGATCTGGCAGATGCGCCTGACCACGTCGATGTTGCGGCGCTCGTTGCGACCGCCGACATTGTATTTCTCGCCCGGCCGGCCCCGTTCGGCGATCAGGTGGAGCGCGCGGGCATGGTCCTCGACATAGAGCCAGTCCCTGATATTCGCACCCTTGCCATAAACCGGCAGCGGCCTTCCCTCGAGCGCGTTGAGAATAATGAGGGGAATGAGCTTTTCCGGAAAATGGTAAGGCCCGTAATTGTTCGAGCAGTTCGACACGATGACCGGAAGCCCGTAGGTCCGCTGCCAGGCGATAGCCAGGTGGTCGCTTGCCGCTTTCGACGCCGAATAAGGTGATGAGGGATCGTAAGGCGTGTCCTCGTGAAAAAAGCCTTCATCGCCAAGCGAACCGTAGACCTCGTCGGTCGAGACATGCACGAAGCGGAAAGCCTCCCTTGCGGATGCGGGCAGACCGTTCCAGTACGCCCGCGCGGCTTCCAGCAGTGTGAAGGTGCCGACGACATTGGTCTCGATAAAGGTGCCTGCCGCGTTGATCGAGCGATCGACATGGCTTTCAGCCGCAAGATGCATCACGCGATCGGGACGGAAGGTGTCGAACGCCTCCGTCATGACGCGTTTGGTGCAGATGTCCGCCTTGAGGAAACGGTAGTTCGGCGCGTTTTCGACATCCCTCAGCGAGGCGAGATTACCGGCATAGGTGAGTTTGTCGACATTGAGGACCTCGGCGCCAGCCTCGAGCACGAGGTGGCGGATGAGCGCTGAACCGATGAAGCCGGCGCCGCCGGTGACAAGAATACGCATTGTCAGGCCCTCTCGAGACGCGGGGAAAATACAA
Source organism: uncultured Shinella sp. (assembly GCA_965650295.1). GTDB lineage: Bacteria > Pseudomonadota > Alphaproteobacteria > Rhizobiales > Rhizobiaceae > Shinella. Next base: position 12,406 of record CBFGOD010000002.1, read on the forward strand.
AGGACGGCGGGAGTTTTGCCAGGGAGGGCTGTGTTCGGTCCTTTTCGGAAAGGACAGCCTCTCCTTCTTCCAGCGGCCACGGAATTCCGATGTCGGCATCGTTCCAGAGCAGGCCGCGGTCGTGTTGTGCGCTATAGGGGGCAGTGACCTTGTATTGGACGATCGTGCTCGGCTCGAGCGTCACGAAGCCGTGCGCAAAGCCGGCCGGAATCCAGAGCTGGATGCCGTTGCCACCCGAGAGTTCCGCACCTGCCCATTGGCCGAAGGTTGGAGAGTCCTCGCGTATATCGACTGCGACGTCAAAGATCGCACCCCTGATGCAGTGGACGAGTTTGCCCTGGGCGAAGGGTTCGAGCTGGAAATGCAATCCGCGCACGGTTCCCTTCGCGGCGGAGAGCGATTGATTGTCCTGTACGAAACTGACGTCCGAAACGTTCTCCCGGAACCAGGCGTCCTTGAACACCTCCGAGAAATAGCCCCTGTCGTCACCGTGCCGGGTCGGCACGATCTTCACGATGTCTGCTATGCAAAGCCGCTCAAGTTTTGTCATAGGCCCCCCCGTGATATTTTGTATCACCGGAAAGGGCTGCAACTCATTCGCGACTAATGTTCATGGTTTTACGAATATTGTTCGATGCAATGCGCCGGGCTAAATCCAAAAGGAGTAGTTACCGGCGTTTTTTCTGCCCCTTGTACACCCTGAAACCCGGAAAAAACCTCCTTCCGGCTCTGGTTGTGCCTCTTGATGGCTACGAAAACCATGTCTGCCGCTCCCCTGTCGCAGCGCCGTGGAGGCATTGCCGCTCGATTCAACGCATATTGCCGTGACGGACGTCCTGCTCTCGACCGATTCCTACGACATTCGACGAAAATTGAGCCGCGTCGTGTCGCACCGTGCTTAAAGCCGCGGAAAACCGGTGCGATCGTCAAAGTAAAGCGCAAACCGTTATTGTTTTAGGCAGTTTCGGAACGGAAAAATATTCGGAGAAATTTTTTCCAATATAGCACCCTGGTAACGCTAAATTTCTTTTTCCTAAAATTCACAGGTATACGGAATAAATCCAATTATTCTTCCGTTTAATTAGATTGTTGAGAGATATTTTTCGAAAAATTTTTAGTTTATTTGCCGATTCGATAGCAAATTGAAAATAGTTAATCGCATATCTCGCCTATCTGCCGCAACTATTGTTTGCGTTCTCACCCTGAAAATTAATTAAAATTGTTTAACGCGATTGGGTATTATCCATTGCAATTAAGCATTGATCGAGAGTCGTACAAAATAGCTATACAGGTTGAAGGATTTACGATATATTAGGCATATATTATTGCTCATCGGTTTTAGAAAAATCAATTTATGTGAATGCCGAGTTCGTTTGGGGAAGCTCGGCGTATGCCTCATTGAGGTGAAATTTCGCCATCTCAGAAGAAAAAAATCGAAGATTATGGGTCTTGACATGGAGTATTGTAATCATGACATCGACGCAGACTTACATGAGTGGGAAAGAATTTCCTGGTCCAGGCTTTGCAGATTTCCCGGATACGAATGGACGGAAAATCCAGCTTGCACTGCCTGACCGCGAAAAATCGATAATGATACTGGACCGCAGGTCTTTGGATGGGCAATGCCTTGCAAAATGCCTGGGGTCACACAAAAGCGGATTGGAGTTTGTTGCAGTTACGTCGGCAGAACACTGGAAATCCCTGAGGGACGATGTTCCGCCGCTCGCTGCAATACTTCTCAACATTGGTGGCGATACCGCCGACAATCCGGCTGTGGCTGAAAGTGTGCGTACCCTTGCGGAGGAGTTCCGGGTGCCGGTCATCCTTCTTGCGGATTCCGCGGACCTCCTGCAGATCATGAAGGCGCTCGAATACGGCGCGAAGAGTTACATTCCGTCATCCGTGACGATCGATGTTTGTCTGGAGGCTATCGCTCTGTCGTTGGCCGGCGGCGTTTTCCTGCCCGCAAGCAGTGTTCTCGCCGCGCGTCAGATGCTTGCGGCAGAAGCACCACCCGTGCGGCTGCTCGACAGCATGTTTACGGCCCGGCAGATCGAAGTGGTCAACGCCTTGCGTCGCGGCAAGGCAAATAAGATCATCGCCTACGAGCTCAATCTTCGTGAGAGCACCGTCAAGGTGCATATAAGAAACATCATGAAGAAGATGAACGCGACCAATCGCACCGAGGTCGCCTATAAGCTGAACGAGCTGTTCCCGTTGGACACTTGAAATGACGGTGAACCGGAAATGGGTCGTTCCGGTTCACCGCAGGCCGCCTCTTGCGCGAAGGAGGCTGGGGCCAGAAATTTGAGGGGTGCGGGGGTGCGATTACACGCCCGTGCCCCTCACGACGACGATGGGGGTTTTCGAGAGGATCCAGATGTCCGTAAAGAGGGACATCCTTTGAAAATACTCGGTATCGATAACCGCCCGCTCCGCAAAAGTTGCCTCGTTGCGCTTGCCGATTTGCCAAAGGCCGGTCAAGCCTGGACGCAGCTGATAATAAGCCGTTCCGTCATAAAGCTGGCGCTGCTCCGGCAGTATCGGTCGCGGGCCGACAAGGCTCATGTCGCCAAGCAGGACATTCAGCAATTGCGGGAGCTCGTCGAGCGAGTATTTGCGCAGATAACGGCCTATGGCCGTGATCCTGGGGTCATCCCGTAGTTTCTGGCTCTGGTTCCATGCGAGCCGGGCCTGCGGGTGCGCGGCCAGGTAGCTTTCAAGCTTGCGCTCCGCATGCGGCACCATGGTCCGCAGTTTCCACAACATGAATGTCTTGCCCCCAAGGCCGATGCGCGGCTGGCGATAGAACGCGCTGCTTCCGTCCAGGCGGACGAGCAGAGCCATGAGCGCGATCACGAGCAATGCTGCCGGCGCGATCAACAGGACCGCCGAGAGATCGAATGCTCTTTTTATGAAGTGGTATACGCGGTATTTATTCCGCACTCTGGATAAATCGGGTTCTCTTCCCGAGTTGTATGTCAGTATGTCTGCCAATTACGCCTCCCGCGTTTCGTCGCGCGGCTGATCGCAGTCGCGTTTAGACGAGTACAAATTGACCCTTGGATTTTTTTATTGGAAATTAACTGACAGTTAATACTTATATATTTTCAAAGTTTATTTTATATAGATAATTTTAACTATAATTTTCTGGATATAAGCCGATCTTGGTGGTGTTGTTTTTCGCTAGGCGCCTTCCCGGTTCCAGTTTTCGACGAGAGAGGTCGCCCGGTCTCGGCGAGCCACTTCGAGCATGCGCCTGGTGCGGTAAAGTCGAACCCGCGTGAGACAGGTGAAGGCAAGCAGGCGATTGCGTATGCCCGAGACCCTGTTGCTCTTCAAAATGCGAAAGGCCTCGAACAGCGGCGAGCCTGCGACCGCAAAGCAGGCGGCGAACCACCGCAATCGGGTGGAGTTGCTGCGTCTCCAGTCATCGAACTGGTGCGCCACGTGGCGGTCCCACCGGCGCGCAAGCTCGCCGAAGGACCTGCATGACGGTGTAAGAACCTTTGCCCCCGGCAGAAAAGCGGTCTTGAAACCCAGCGCCGTGGCCCGCTGACCCCAAGCGGTATCCTCCATCGTACCGATCCCGCCGAACGGGCCGACATGGCGGAACACCGAAGCCCGCACGGCCATGTTGCCGGTCGCGGCATATCCATGCCGCTCGACATAAAGTCGTGCGCGATAGCTGTAGATGCTCTCATAGGCCTCGATTGCGGTCGGCTGGGCGGGGTCGGCCATCAGGATTGCGATGTCGCCACCGATGACGTCAACGTCCGGGCGGCTGTCCATGGTGTGGACCATGGCCTGCGCCCAGCCCGGCTCGACGACGCAGTCGGCATCGACGAAGGCCAGAAGATCGGATTTTGCCAGCATTACCCCGCGATTGCGTGCAGGTCCCGGGCCGGGTGTGGCCTCGCGCTCCAGCAGCACGTCGGGGATATCGGCACATGCTGCGGTCGGAAGTTCCACGGAGCCATTGTCGACGACGATGATCTGCAGTCTGAGATGCGGTGCATTCTGTGCATCCAGCGCAAGAAGACAGCGCCGAAGGTTGCCTTCCGGCTCGTTGAGATGCGGAATTATGACTGTGAGTTGCGGCTGCATCCCGGTCCCCATTCCCCATGCGGCGGACATTTTGCCCGTCCGCAATACTCGTTCATGCGATGCAGCATGCCGTCGCGTACCGATCGGGAAAAGACATGCAAGGGTCTGAGTTTGGGCCGGTTGGATAGGCAGCGCTTAGCGGAAAGGGGGCGAGACGCAGCATCGGCGTATGGCCTTCGTCCACCGATTTGACGCCGCTCGCCTATCCGGTGTCGATTTTCGTCTTACGGGCTTAGTGCCGCGCTGGTCGCTTTCATCCGAAAGTGCATGTCCTGCCTGCGGCAGCCCCTCCCTCGGGGGTAGGGGATGAGATTAGCCTCGTCGCACCGCTCACCGAAATCATGACGGGGGACGACGAGCGGTAAAGACGCAACGCCGAACGGCCATCTATCCCGCAAACAGCGGTCACTCGAAGATGCGGTAAACCCCGGTCGCGTCAGGATAGGTTGTCTTCAATGCATAACCTGGATTTCGGTTTCTATCTCTCGATCGTCAGGCGCAGATTGCCTCTCGTGCTGCTGACCACCCTTGTCGCTCTCCTGGCGGCGGTGATGGTCACGAAGTTCAAGAAGCCGGTTTATACGGCGTCGGCCAAACTGCTCGTCGAAGCACCGCAGATCCCGACGGAACTGGCGAAATCCACGGTGCCGATGGGCGCAACCGCCCAACTTCTCATCCTGCAGCAGGAGATGACGACGCATGACGCGCTCGTTGCTCTCGCCTCCAGGCTCAACGTCTATGCCGCAAGCCCGCAGACCCCGTCGGACGAGGACATCGTGGCGGATATGCGGTCGCGTATCGATTTCAGGCAAGTGCAGCTGGATGCCCAGGATCCCGCCCAGCGCGTGGCGATTTATGCCGTCTCGTTCGATGCCGAAACCCCTGTTCTCGCGTCGAAAGTCACCAACGAACTCGTCGGGCTGGTGTTGTCGAAGAACCAGCGGGAAAGAACCAGCCGCGCGAGCAACACGCTCGAATTCTTCGACCAGAAAGCCATTGCGCTCAACGATACGCTCAAGCACCTCGAAACCGAGATCCTTCAGTTCAAAAAGGACAACAGGGAATCTCTTCCCGAGAGCATCGATTTCTACCGAAGCGAGCTGCTTAGCCAGCAGGACCGACTGGCGTCGCTGGAACGGGAGGCATCCGAGCTCAGAAGCAAGCGGGGCGCCCTTGTCGCCGCCTATACCAATACCGACCAACTGCCGGGTATCGAGCAGCGGCTGACCCCGGATCAGCTACTGCTTGTCGACATGAACAAGGCGCTTTCCGAGCAGCTGACCGTGTTCAGCGACGAAAGCCCCAACATTGTCGCCATACGCACCCGCATCGCCGAACTCGAAAAGCGTATTCGCGCCGTGCGCAAGCCGGTCGTGACCGATGGGAAGGCTCAAACCGTAAGAAGCGCACCTTTCGGGCTGGACCTGCAACTGTCGGAAATAGACCAGCGGCTGGAGGTGATTGCCGGAGAAAAAACGGCGATCGACAAACGCATTGCCGCGCTTCGCCAGTCGGTCGCGCGGGTGCCGGTCAGCGAGGCGGGGCTGACGGCGCTTCAGCGAAATCGCGACAACGTTCAGAAGCAGTACAATGCCGCAATCGCGCAGAAGGCCGAGGCATCGACGGGCGAGCAACTGGAAATCCGTTCGGATGGAGAGCGCTTCTCCCTGCTCGAAGCCGCGATCACGCCGACCAAGGCCGCCGGTCCCAAACGCCGCCTGATCGTCGCCGGCGGCGCCGCGGCCGGCATGGGGTTCGGGTTCGCGCTCGTCGTTCTCCTGGAAATGCTCAACAGAACCGTGCGCCGGCCGCAGGACATCGCCAATCTGCTTGAGGTTCAGCCGTTGGTCACCATTCCGGTAATCGGCATGTCTGCGCGGCGAAAGCGATGGAAACCGTCGATTGCACCCTCTCTGCGAAGCAATGGCACGTGGTGGGAGAGCTGGCGCAGGACGTATCTCTCAATACGGGGGGCTTAAACCATGAGCATAGACATACGATCCGCCTTCCAGCACGAGGGGTTTAAAATCCACAACGCCGATCGGATTCTGGCGCAGGCGCCTGACACCCGTTCCAGTCTCGCGAAAGACAATGCCTGGCTGTCCCTCAAGGAATTCCGGCTTTCGCAACAGACGAGGACCAGTCGGGGAATCGTCGCGGGAGACAAATCCGATCCCGCTTGCGCGGCATTCGATCTGCTGCGCACGAAAGTCATGCAGACATTGAAGCAGAACGGGTGGCGATCGGTGGCGATTACCTCTCCGATGCCGCGCTGCGGCAAATCCCTCGTGGCTGTGAACCTGGCGCTCAGCCTTGCGGAGCTGGAAGATACGCGAACGGTTCTTCTGGACATGGATCTCAGAAATCCCGGCCTGGCGAGCTTGCTCGAAATGGACGCGTCGCCATCGATGGAATTCTTTTTGAGGGGAGAATGCGACGTTACCGATGCGTTGCGCCTCTGCGGCAAAGGCCTTGCCATCGGCGCGAACCTTTGGCCGGCGCGGCTCGCATCGGAAATTTTGCAAGGAGAGGCGGCCGCAAAGGCTCTCAAGTCGATGGTCCAGGAGCTGTCTGCCGATGTGGTGTTGTACGACATGACATCGATGCTCACCCATGACGACGTGCTGGCCTTCCTGCCCAATGTCGACTGCGCCATCCTGGTCGCAGCCGCCGAGCAGAGCACATTTGCCGAAATCGATGCCTGCGAACGGATGCTGGCCGAAAGAACCAATGTCCTCGGCGTCGTGCTCAACAAATGCCGCCACGGAGCGGTCTACTGACGGCGACGCCGGCCTTTTCAGCGTGCACTGTGATCAACATCGTCAATGGGGAAATGGCATGCTCAAAATACTGGTTGTGTATGGTACTCGCCCCGAAGCGGTGAAAATGGCCCCGCTGATCGATGCGTTGAGACAGTCGCGGTATTGCCGGCCCGTGGTGGCGGTGACCGGGCAGCACAGGGAAATGCTCGACCAGGTCAACCAGCTGTTCGGGATCGAGCCGGACTTCGACCTCAACATCATCACGCAGGCACAGACGCTCGAGACCATCACATCCCGCGTCCTGTCGGGCGTCTCGGCGGTGATCGAGCGTGAAAATCCCGATGCTCTCGTGGTCCAGGGCGACACCACGACCTGCTTTGCCGCAGGCCTGGCGGCCTTCTACCGCAAGGTGCCTCTTATCCATCTGGAGGCCGGCCTGCGAACCGGTAATCGCGACAATCCATTTCCGGAGGAGCTCAATCGACGCCTGACGGGGCAGCTCGCGATGCTGCATCTGGCGCCGACATCGACCGCAAAGGCCAATCTGCTGAAGGACGGCATTGCCGAAAGCGATATCATCGTCACCGGCAATACGGTCATCGATGCTCTTCTGCACGTGTCTGGCCGAAACAGCGTGTCGGACAATCCGGAGTTGGACGGTGTTTTCGACAAGCCGACCGTGCTGATCACCGCCCACCGCCGGGAATCGTGGGGCGAGCCGATGGCGCGAACGGCACGGGCCATCGCCCGGCTGGCGCGGGCCTTTCCCACTATGAATTTCCTTCTGCCCGCCCATCTCAACCCGGCCGTGAGGGATGTGCTGTTGCCACCGCTCGCCGGGCTTGAAAACGTCAAGATTACGAGACCTCTCGATTATCGGGATTTCGTGAGCGCGATGCGCGATTGCATGCTCGTCCTCACCGATAGCGGTGGCGTGCAGGAGGAGGCGCCGACATTCGGCAAGCCTGTGCTGGTCCTGCGCGAGACCACCGAGCGCCCCGAAGCGGTGACCGCCGGCACGGCGCGATTGATCGGCACCGACGAGGACGCTGTCGTGGATGCCGTCACGGAGCTGTTGCGCGATGGCGACGCCTATCGCCGGATGGCCCGCGCCGTGAACCCCTATGGCGACGGGCTGGCCGCTCAGCGGTCGACACAGGCGATCGAGCATTTCTTCGGCCTTGGCGAACGTCCGGCCGAGTTCACCGGCCTGGCGCCGGCAGCCCCGCTGCCGATCATGCTGGACCGCATGCCCGTCCCACCGAGCGGCCATCCGGGTGCGCTTGTCCGCAACGGAAGCGCCCTCGAAGAGGCACGGGCCGGGTAAGGGCAGGGCAGTTCAAGATAACAGCTCAAGATCCAGCGTCTTCGCCCGCGGTCCATAGCGTCCGCGGGCGAAGTACGTTGTGGGCTGATTTTCCGATTGTCCAAACGGAAAGTGTCGAAGACTGAATTCGCACGTTGACAGGCACGCCGAGGTTTTACGCGGCGCGCCACATGCCTTCGCGCGGGAGAGTTATCGCCAGACACCGCGCGTGTCGTAAACGACCTTGCCGCCCAGTCTCGTGTGGCGGATTGCGCGGAAGGGATCGTGTTCGACGAGCAGCACGACGATGTCGGCGCGCTCGACGGCCTCGTAGGCCGGCTCGAGCCGGATGTTGGTGTATCCGGCAAGCTGCTTCGGCATCGTCTCCACATAGGGATCGACCGCCAGGACTTCCACATCGGGCAATGCCTTGGCGATGAGGCCGACGACGTCGATCGCCGGGCTTTCGCGCACGTCGTCCACGTTCGCCTTGAACGTCAGACCGAGGCAGGCGATCGTCGGCGCGCGGAAGCGCTTTGCCTTCATGACGACCTGTTCGGCGACATGGTGCGGCCGCCGGTCGTTGACCTCGCGCGCCGTCCTGATCAATTTGGCAAGGCCGGGTGCGGCGGACACGATGAACCACGGATCTACGGGAATGCAATGCCCCCCGACGCCCGGCCCCGGGCTCAGGATGTTGACCCGTGGATGCCGGTTGGCCAGCCGCAGGACTTCCCACACGTCGATGTGCAGCGCCTCGCTGATCAGCGAAAGTTCGTTGGCGAAGGCGATGTTGACGTCGCGATAGGCGTTCTCGACCAGCTTGGCCAATTCGGCACTTGCCGCATCCGTCAGCAAGATCTCGCCCTGGGCGAAGAGACGGTAGATCGACGCGGCCTTCTCCGCACAATGCGGTGTCAAACCGCCGACCACGCGGTCGTTGGTTATGATCTCGATCATGATCCGGCCGGGCAGGACGCGCTCGGGGCAATGCGCCACATAGATGTCGGCACCGTTTTCCCCGTCTCGCGGCATCTTGAGATCGGGCCGGACGGCCGCGATCCAGGAACTGACCATCTCGGTCGTTCCGGGCGGGGAGGTCGATTCAAGCACGACGATATTGCCCGGTTTCAGGCGGGGCGCGATCTGCTCCGCGGCGGCCTTGACATAGGACAGGTCCGCCGTCCGGTCCTCGTTGAAGGGTGTTGGCACTGCGATGATAAAGGCGTCGGCTTCCGGCACTTCGCTTTTGGCGACCAGACGCCCCATCGCCACCGCACCGCTCACGCCGACCGCCAGATCGGGCTCTACAAACGGCACTTCGCCACGGCAGATCGCGGCGACGATATTCGGGTTGATGTCCACGCCGATGACGTCGATGCCTCTGGTGGCGATCGCAACGGCCGTTGGAAGGCCGATATATCCCAAGCCGAGAATTGCCAGCTTGCCTTTGAATATTTCAGTCATGCATGGCGCTCCCCGGGCATCGTTTCCCGCCGATCGAACTTCACAATGACCTGCCCGTCTTCGTGTTCGAACGGGCGCGTCGGATTGACCATTTCCCGCGCGAGCAGGCGAAGGAAGCTGCTGTTGGTGGACAGGTAGCGCCACCAAAGACGGCGCGGCTCCTGCAGGACCCGGTAGGCCCATTCCATGCCGAGTTTCTGCCAGACCGGCGGCGCGCGTCGGGTCAACCCCGCAAGGACGTCGAAGGAGCCTCCGACGCCGTGCAGAACGGGAACGCCGAGCGAGGGGCCATATGTTGCCAGGAAGACCTCCTTCTTCGGGGAGACCATGCCGAGAAACAGCATGTCCGCGCCGCATTCGCGGATATCGGATGCGATGCCTTCCGCCTCTTCCGGCTTGAAATAGCCGTGATGGCTGTAGGAAATCGTGAGATTGGGATAGCGGGTACGGATCGCCGTCTCCATCGCCGCCAAGACATCAGGCTGAGCGCCGAGGAGGGCCACAGAGCGGCGTTCAGCATCGGCAAGCGCCAGCAGCTTTACGAAGAGGTCGATGCCGGCGATGCGCTCGGGAAGCGGCCGCCCGAGCAGTTTGCTTGCCCAGACCACGGCCTGGCCGTCGGCGATGATCATGTCGCATTCGATGAGGGAATTCCTCAGCATGGCATTGCGCCGGAGATTGACGATCTTCGCCGCATTGAGCACGCCGACGAGCATTCGCTGGCGTGTTCCGATGGCTGTCCTGCACCGATCGATGGCTTCTTCCATGCGTAAGGGATCCATATACATCCCGAACAGCAGCCGACGCTCGCCTGTCATTAGAACTTCCCCCATCCGTCAAGAGCGCGTGGAATTCGCTTCCTTTTTCTTTCCGAGCCCCGCGACAGTTCCGCCGCTGAGCCACGCGTAGAGCATCAGGCCGAATTCATAGGGCCTGCATTCGCGGTCGATGCGCAGGGGCGGAAACAAAGCGTCGGCGGCCGGCAGGCGGAACCCCGCCCACATCGCCGTTCCCGCCGCCGCTGCCTTGCGCACGAACTTGTTTGGCTCGCGCCGGGCGATCTTCCGCCAGACCACGCCTTTATCGGGGACGATCAGCGCGTCCGGCATTTCGGGACGGTCCTCCAGCCAGCAAAGCCCCTCGATTATGCAGCTCATGAAATCCCGTCCCCCGGCTTCCCGCAGCTCCAAGAGCGCCATGGGCGCCATGGCATGCTGGTGGACGCTGTAGACCGGATAGCCCTCGGCGACCGTTCCTTGACGTATGTCGTAGTGCCACCACCATTGACCGTTTTTGCCTTTCAGCGCGCAGATGCGCTCGGCACAAACCTCGGCGGCCGTCAGTGCCTCGACATCCCCGACGCTGGCATGCAGGCGGGAAAGGGCCTGGATCGGGTAGACCTGATCGGCGAAGCAGCCGATATGCGAGCGCAGCCGGCCACTCGCGGAAGCGGGGATCATATGGCCGAACAGCGGCGATCCCGCGCGTGCGGAGAAGAGGCCGGCCCGCGCGGCGGCAATCAGGGTGGAGGTATCGGCAAGTCCGCGTGCCGCAAGCGCGGCGCTGAGGCACCAGGCGCACTCCACCGTGGAGATCGGCAGGCCCGATGCCAGGTGCCCGGAAAGCGCCGTGTAGAGCGGGGCGGAATAGACGCCCGTCACCTCGGCGATCGCCCAGGCCGTCAAGGCGATCGCGCCGATGTCGGAGGATTGCTCGGCGCTCGTGGCAGCCCGCTTCAGGAGTTCGGCAATCGTGCCGCCCTCCAGAGCCTGCCTCTGCGTCGCCGTCTCAGTATGCGCGAGACCGAGCGCGGTCATGGCGGTATAGCGAAGGCTGACGCCCTCGAGCCGTTCCGTCCAGCCGTCCTTGGTCTCGATCGCCCGCAAGGTATGTGCGAAGAGCGCGCCGTCATACATTCTTGGCAGGCCGTGTTCGGCAACCACAAGCAGCCTATCGACCAAGGCGCGCGATGGCGGAGAAACGGCAGCGAGCGCGCCCAGCCGGTCTTGGGAAGGAAGGTCCTGCCCATCGTCCGACCGGGACGCGGTGATGGCTTCGAAGGCGGCACGGATCTGCAGTTGGGACTTGGCGATTTCGATCGACATGGAGACTTTCACCAACGGTGAGGGCACCGGATTGCCGGGGTTTCCAGATTGACGGAAGAAATCGACACAGCTGAAAAGCGATGCCGATCCCTGTCCGCTTGTCACCTAGGCTACGAACTCCAGGCGTTTAATCTACCGCTCTCAAAGGTTGACGAGAGATCGTTGGAAGGCAGGAAACGGATGGCGGATTGTCCGAAGGGCTTAGGCCGGGGAGGGGGCGGCGTAATGCAATTCGATTAGATGTCCGACGTGTTCGCTTGCGTCTTACGTCTCTCGGCAGTCTTTCGGCGCGGTGTTATTCAGACAATTCTGGGCGTGGTGAAACAAGCGGGCGCAACGCAATGGACAGGTCGTCGAAAGCCATGAATGACAATACGCTGGCGAAGCTGCACGGCAGGACGCGTCTTGCAATCGTGGTGGTCACGTACAACAGCGCCGAGGTGATCGGCGGGCTGCTCGATTCCCTGCCTTTGGGGCTCGCCGGGCTTGCGGATACGGAAATCGTCGTCGTCGACAACAATTCCAGGGATGCCTCGGTCGAGATCGCCGCATCGCATCCCGTGGGCGTGCGCGTCATTCAGACCGGCCGCAACGCGGGCTATGCGGCAGCGATCAACGCAGCCGACGCCTCGATCGACGGGGATAGACATCTTCTCATCCTCAATCCGGATATCCGCCTCGAGCCGGACTGTGCCCTTACGCTCGTCGAACGCTTGCGGGATCCCGCTGTCGGGCTGGTGGTGCCGCAGCTGCTGCATGAGGACGGAAGCACCGCGCATTCGCTGCGCAGGGAGCCGTCGCTCGTCACTTCATGGTCGGATTCTCTGCTCGGAACCAGCCTCGCGGGTCGGCTGGGTCTCGGCGAGATCGTGAAGGATGAGGGGCTTTATCGCTTGGGTGGGCCGATCGACTGGGCGAGCGGTGCGGCTTTGGCGATAGCGGCCGACACGCGAAAGGTCGTCGGCAGATGGGACGAGACCTTCTTCCTCTACAGCGAAGAGGTCGACTACATGGAAAGGGTTCGTCGCTGCGGCTTGAAGATTGCCTACGAACCCGCCGCACGCGCCGTGCATATCGGCGGCGAGTATCATGGCAATACCGGTCTTTCCGCGCTGATGACGTCCAATCGCATCCATTATTATGGGCGGCATCATGGTGCCGCGGCGACCTTCCTGTTTCGCCTGGGCATCATCACGGGAGAAGTGATGCGGTGCGGATTGGGTCCGGGCCATCGCGCTGCGCTGTCCGCCGCACTTCGACCCTATCTCGAATACCGGGCAGCCCTTCAGCGCTGACCGGTCAGGTCTGCGTAGATCGCATCCACCCTGTCAAGCTTCGAAGACCAGAGGGCCGTCTTGCCTACATGGTCGTAGGCAGCCTGTCCCATGCGGTTGCGCAGGTTCGCATCCGTTGCCAGTGTCGCAATGGCTGCCGCGAGATCGCTTGCCAGCTTTTCGGGTGTCGACACGGAAAGCTTCATCGCACACTGATCGGATGTCGCGCTGCCCGGTCCGCCGCGGTCGACAACGATCAGGGGAAGCGAATATCCCATCGCCTCCAGTGCCACATTGCCGCCCGGCTCCTGATAGCTCGGGAAAGTGAAGATATCGGCCGCCCGGTAGAACGTCGCCACCTTCTCCTTCGATTGCCATCCATGCAGGTGAACGCGCCCCGCCAGGCCCAGAGAGGTGATCAGCGCTTCGCATGGCGCCCGTTCCGGGCCTTCTCCGACAATATCGAGTTCGATTGGCAGGTTCTGGACGAGCGACAGCGCACGGATCAGGTCGCGCACGCCCTTGGTCCGCACGAGGCGTCCGACGAAGAGCAGCCTGACCGGTCCCTGCCGGCCGGATCTGTCGATACGCTCGGGCAGGCCGTCGAGGCCGGTCTCGCTCATGACCTGGAAGCTCTTCAAGGGAACGCCGGCAAGAATATCCTTCACATAATCGGCGATACCGAGCACGCAGTCCGCGTTCTTGAAAGATGCACGCAGCCATGGATCCCAGTTCAGGCGGTGGCGATCCAGCGCCCGCAGCTTGGTAAACCATGGGCTCGACGTATCGTCCGCCGTAAAACCTTGCGGGGACGGCAGGCTGCCGCCCACCGGGCCGATCAGCAAAGGCAGGGCGAACCCGGCGGCCGGGGAGGGGTAGCGCATCGCGACGGGCACGGGCTGGTGTACCAGGTCGAACCGTTCTCCACTTGCCAGCGCCTGCGCGATCCATCGGCGCGCGCGCATATAGAATGGCAGATATGCGGGCTTCATGAGGCTGTTCAGACGCTCGGCCTTGCCAAGCAAGGGCGGCTCCTGCCACTCGATCACCCGCACGGCCGGAAGCTGCTCGGCGGCGGGGCGTGCGCCGCGCTTGTGATAGGTCAGCAAGGTGACGTCATGCCGTTCCGCCAGCCGGCGTGCCCATTGGAACGCCACCCATGCCTCCCCGACGTCGTCTCCGTTGCAGGTCGGCGCGATCAACAAGACTTTGGCCAAATCCCCAGGCTCCACAAACCGGCGCGGTCCGTTTCCGCAACGGGAATTATCCGGCATGCCTGTTTTGCGGCAATGTCGCCTTTGGGAGGGGATCAGCGAGGGGCATGCGGAGGATACGTGATGCGTCGTCTGCCGTGAGGCATTCGACCCTACACCAAAGGATGGCGGCATACCCCGTTTTGCCGGTCTTTCCAGCGTCGAGGCGATCTGCGTAGATGATCCACGACAGGCGGCATGCCTCGCGGAGGCCTCGATGAAACCCGACATTTCGGTCATCCTACCGACCTATAACAGAACCGGGACGCTGGCCGCGGCCATGACGAGCGTGCTCGCCCAGTCCTACGGCGATCTGGAACTCATCGTTGTCGATGATGCCTCCAGCGAGGATGTGGAGGCGGTGGTCTCCGGCATTCCCGATGCGCGGATACGTTATATCAGGCGCGGGAAGAACGGTGGGGCGGGTGCTGCGCGAAACACCGGGCTCGCCGTCGCGCGTGGCCGGCTTATCGCCTTCCAGGACAGCGACGATCTGTGGTTGCCCGGAAAGATCGAGAGACAGGTCGCGTTCTTCGACACGCTTCCCGACACTGTGCGCGTCGTCATCGGTGGCAAGATCGTCTATGGCCGCGATCCGGATTTCCGATACGGGGCCGGCAAGGTCGCGCATGCGCCGGCTCCCGAAAGCAGACTGCGTCTCGACGAGGACCAGCTTGGACACTTTCTGGCCGAAAACAGGATAAGCGTGCAGAATTGCCTGTTCCGGCGTGATTGCATGCCAAATCTCGACTGGTTCGACGAAAGTCTGCGGGCGAACGAAGACTGGGAATTCGCCGTGCGCCTGGTCCAGCACACGACGGTCTTCGAGGATATCGAACCGGTCGTGCTGGGGTTCATTTCGGCCGACAGCATATCGACCAATCGGCGGCGGCAGTTGAAGGGTGAATTCCGGATCCTGCGCAAGAACAGCCGGGTTCTCGCCGAGCGGCGGCTCGATCGGTCGCGATTGCGCATCGGCATTGCGATCGGCCTTTATCATTCCGGCAAGAAGCGCTCGGCCATGCGCTTCCTGCTCGCGGGCCTGAAGGACCGCCCAGCCAATGTCGCATCGGTCGCGCGTTCGCTCGCCCGGCGGGTGGGGCGTGCGCTTTTGAACGCCGCCAGCGTCTCGTCGCTCCAACCTCATTCCGAACGATGAAATGCGCACTCTCCGGATAGTGGCGGTTTTCGGCGCAATCCTGCTTTCCACGGCAGCAACGGTGATCGCACCGGTACAGGGCAGCAACATGCCGCTGGAGAGAAGCGGATTGTCCGATCCGTCGAAGCTCATCATATTCCGCGGCACCTATTATGCGACAGACGACAATGCCACAGTCCGCGACATGGAAATCCGCGGCAATATCGTCATCGAAGCCAGCAATGTGACGATGAGGAACGTCAGATTGGTCTCGGAAGTGCCCTGGCATGCACTGCGCGTGATGGAAGGTGCTAAGGGTTTCACGCTGGAGGACAGCGAAATCGACGGCGGCGGACGAACGGTCAATGCGGTCTATGGCTTCGGAACTTTCCTGCGCAACGATATCCATGGCGTGGAGAACGGCATCAATGTCGTTGCGCCATCGGTGGTTCGCGGCAATTACGTCCACGATCTCCGTGCCGGCGCGGATGGCCACTATGACGGCATCGAGATCAATGGCGGGCACGATATCCAGATCGTCGGCAATCACATCGTAAACGAACACGATCAGACATCGGCAGTCATGATGAACAACGAGTTCAGCAGGCTGTCGCATATCAGCATAGAGAACAACGTTCTTTTCGGCGGCGGCTACACGATCTATCTCGATGGCCGCAAGGGCGGCGGCGGTGTCGATGACGCCTCGATCCGGATCACCGGCAACCAGATCGGCGGCGGGCGGTGGGGCGATTTTGCCTTGTATGACAGCCACCCGGTATTGAAGAACAACACTAGCCGAAAATGACCGGCAGCTAATTCGTTAGGTGTATCCGGCAGACGCCGACTGATCCGATTGGTAGGTTATAAATCGCCATAGGCGGAGATAGGTTGCTTTGAACGTCGCGTTATTCCTGTTCCACGAGGCAGCCGTCGGCCATGCGAGCGATCCTTTCCAGCGACGACGGGCTTCAGGCATTGGGGAAGGCGAATGCTGCGGGTGGCCGAAGCCGGCCGGTCAGCCGAAGGGCGGGCTCGCGAAGCCGCGCGTCGCGCGCACCTGCCGGCGACCAGGCAGCCCAGGGGACACAATCTCTACCGGTCACGCTGTTCATTTTATCGCTTTTCCTGCCCTTCATCTTCAGTCTCGGCAGTCTGGCGCTCAGCCCCTTTCGTCTGGTGCTGATCGCGACCGTCCTGCCGTGCCTCTATAAATGGGCCTCAGGCGGGGCAGGCCGGCTGCGGTTTGTCGACTTCACGCTTCTCTTCTACTGCTTCTGGTGCTTCGTGAGCCTGTGCGCCGTGCATGGCATCAGCCAGGGGCTGCAGTCGGGCGGCATCCAGTTCATCGAGACGATGGGGCCTTATCTTCTGGCGCGGTGCTATATCCGATCCGCCGAGGACTACTATCGCGTGGTGCGCCTCTTCTTTCGCGTCATTCTGTTTCTGATGCCCTTCGCGTTCCTCGAAGCGCTGACCGGCGAGAACATCCTGCTCAATCTGATGCGCCATGTGTTTACGACGCACCCAAACCTGCATGACACGCGGTGGGGCTTGCGGCGCGTGCAAAGCATCGTGGAACATCCGATCCTTTTCGGCGTGATTTGCGGCGCCATGCTGGGGCCGGTCTTTTGCGTTCTCGGTTACGCGAAGACGGCGTC
Organism: uncultured Shinella sp.; assembly: GCA_965650295.1. GTDB lineage: Bacteria > Pseudomonadota > Alphaproteobacteria > Rhizobiales > Rhizobiaceae > Shinella. Next base: position 29,476 of record CBFGOD010000002.1, read on the forward strand.
GGAACGCTATGCGAAGGCCGCGGTGGTCGCGACGACAACCTTCCTGTCGATGTCGTCAGGGCCGCTGAGCGGGCTTTTCGCGCAGATCGTCCTGATTGCCTGGGACAAGGTGCTCGTGCGCATCAAGGCGCGGTGGAAGCTGCTTTGGGCAGGTCTCGGTGCTGGCTATGTCTTCGTCGCGACGATGTCCAACCAGAGCGTCTTCGAGTTCTTCATCACCCATTTTTCGTTCAGTCCCGAGAACGCCTATTATCGTGTGCTGATCTGGAATTTCGGAACCGGCTCGGTGATGAACCATCCCCTTTTCGGAACGACGATGATGGGCTGGGACAGGCCGGACTGGATGCCTCCCAGCATCGACATGTTCTGGCTGTATCAAGCTATCATCTACGGTATT
>CBFGOD010000003.1:0-27894 GCA_965650295.1 uncultured Shinella sp.
CGGCCTCAATCCCGAACAGCGCGAAGCGGTCGAGACGCTGGACGGACCGGTTCTGGTGCTGGCCGGCGCCGGCACCGGCAAGACCCGCGTGCTGACCACACGGATCGCCCACATCCTGAGCCAGGGCCGCGCGCGCCCGCAGGAAATCCTGTCGGTGACCTTCACCAACAAGGCCGCGCGCGAAATGAAGCTCCGCCTAGGCCAGATGCTCGGCCAGGCCGTGGAGGGCATGCCGTGGCTCGGCACCTTCCACTCGATCGGCGGACGCATCCTGCGCTTCCACGCCGAACTGGTGCAGCTCAAATCCAATTTCACCGTGCTCGACGTCGACGATCAGGTACGGCTCTTGAAGCAATTGCTGCAGGCCGAGAACATCGACGACAAGCGCTGGCCGGCGCGCATGCTGGCCGGAGTTGTTGCGCGGTACTTGACCCATACCCATTTTGCCTGCCCCCGGCATTCTCACTTTTCAGGAAAAGCGTAGGGAGCAAGGCTTAACATCGGGTTGAGCGGCAGGGCTAAATCCTGCCGCCCAGGCGCTAAATCAAACGGCGCGATAGCTCTGCCCCGCCGCATTGAACAGGTGAAGCTTGGTCTTGTCGGCCGTGAAGCGCACCTTCTCGCCCCGCTTGATATCGAGGATGCCGGGGATCTTGGCGATGATCGGCTCACCCTGCACAAGACCGTCGATGTAGAGCAGCGTCACCTCGCCGAGCGCCTCGACGATCGATACCGTGCCCTCGAAGAGGAAATCCTCGCCCGTCGTGATTTGCAGATCCTCCGGCCGCACGCCGAAGCTTGCCGTCTTGCCGACCTCGGAAGCTGCCGTCGGGATATCGACGCTGGAGACACGGCCGCCCGTCAGCTCGACGGAGGTCGCAGCACCCGCCGCCGTGATCTTCGCCGGAATGATATTCATGGCCGGCGAGCCGATGAAGCGGGCGACGAAGAGATTGGCGGGACGCTCGTAGAGCTCCAGCGGCGGGCCGACCTGCTCGATATGGCCGGCCGAGAGCACGACGATGCGGTCGGCGAGCGTCATCGCCTCCACCTGGTCGTGCGTCACGTAGATCATGGTCGTATCGGCCATCTGCTCGTTGAGCTTGGCGATCTCGATGCGGGTCGCCACGCGCAGCGCCGCGTCAAGGTTCGACAAGGGTTCGTCGAACAGGAAGACCTTGGGATTGCGGCAGATGGCACGGCCGATGGCGACGCGCTGGCGCTGGCCGCCCGAGAGCGCCTTGGGCAGGCGGTCGAGATACTTCGTAAGCTGGAGGATTTCGCCGGCCGAGCGCACCCGGCGGTCGATCTCCTCCTTGCTCTCGCCGGCGATCCGCATGCCGAAGGCCATGTTGTCGTAGACGGTCATGTGGGGGTAAAGCGCGTAGGACTGGAACACCATGGCGATGCCGCGCTTCGACGGCGGCACGTCGTTGACGCGTTCGCCATCGATCGTCATGTCGCCGCCGGTGATCTCCTCCAGGCCGGCGATCATGCGCAGCAGCGTCGATTTCCCGCAGCCGGACGGGCCGACGAAGACGATGAACTCGCCCTGCTTGATATCGAGATCGATGCCGTGAATCACATCCACCGCGCCATAGGATTTGCGGATATCCTTGAGAACCAGCCCTGTCATGCTCTTACCTCCCCAATAGTTTTTGACCGATCAAGAAAAGCGGGCGAAGAAGCCGCTCCAGGCCGGAAGTTCGATAGTTTCCTCATGCATGATGCTGCCGAAGCCATGGCCTTCGAGCACCTCCAGCTGGCCTGCCGGAAGATCGGCAAGACGGGCGATCGGGCTCATGTTGAAGGCGCAGAAAACCTTCTCGTTGCCGTGCGTACGCACGAAGGAGAGGATCGCGCCTTCAGCCGAATGGAAGTCGATCTCGCCCTTGACCAGCGCCACATGCTCCTTGCGGAAAGCGAGGAAGCGGCGGTAATGCGCGAGAACCGAGGCGTCGTCCCCTTCCTGTACGCTGACGGCGCGCTCCAGATGCACGTCGGGAACGGGAAGCCACGGCTTGCCCTGGCTGAAGCCGCCGGACTGCTTGTCGCTCTCCCAGACCATCGGCGTGCGGCAACCGTCGCGGCCCTTGAAATCCGGCCAGAACTGGATGCCGTAGGGATCCTGCAGGTCCTCATAGGCGAGCTCGGCCTCCGGCAGCGCCAGTTCCTCGCCCTGATAGATGCAGACGGAACCGCGCAGCGACATCAGGAGGCTCGCCAGCAGCTTGGCGTGGGCCTCGTGGTCGGTGACCGCATTGCCCCAGCGGCTGACATGGCGCATCACGTCATGGTTGGAGAAGGCCCAGCAAACCCAGCCTTCGGGGGCGGCCTTTTCCAGCGCATGCTGCGTCTCGGCGACGAAGGCCGGCGTCAGCGGATCGGGCGCCAGGAATTCGAAGGCGTAGCACATATGCATCTTGTCGCCGCCGGAGGTGTATTCGCCGGCGATCTCCAGACCGCGCTGGCTGTCCCCCACCTCGCCCACGGCGGCGATTGCCGGAAACTCTTCCATGACCGCGCGGAAGCGCTTCAGGAATTCCAGGTTCTCCGGCTGGTTCTTGTCGTAGATATGTTCCTGGTAGTTATAGGGGTTCACGGCTGGCGCCGTCTGCGCGTTGCGCCGCTCGGGGGCGAGCGAGGGGTTGTCGCGCAGTTCCTTGTCGTGGAAGTAGAAGTTGATCGTGTCCAAGCGGAAGCCGTCAACACCGCGCTCCAGCCAGAAGCGGGCGACCGAGAGCAGCGCGTCCTGAACCTCCGGATTATGGAGATTGAGGTCCGGCTGCGACGTCAAAAAGTTGTGCATGTAATATTGCAGGCGCGTCGGGTCCCACTGCCAGGCGGAACCGCCGAAGATCGACAGCCAGTTGTTCGGCGGCGTGCCGTCCGGCTTCGAGTCCGACCAGACATACCAGTCCGCCTTGGGATTGGTGCGGCGCGAGCGGCTTTCGACGAACCACGGGTGCTTGTCGGAGGTGTGCGACAGGACGAGGTCGATCATGACGCGGATGTTGAGGCGGTGCGCCTCGGCGATCAGCGCATCGAAATCGGCCAGTTCGCCGAAGATCGGGTCGACATCCTGGTAGTCCGAGACGTCGTAGCCGAAATCCTTCATCGGCGAGGTGAAGAACGGCGAAATCCAGATCGCATCCGCGCCCAGCGAGGCGACATGGGCAAGCCGCTCGGTGATGCCCTTGAGATCGCCGATGCCGTCGCCATTGGTATCCTGGAACGAGCGCGGATAGATCTGGTAGATCACCGCGCCGCGCCACCAGTCCTTGTCCGGGATGAGAAGGGTGGAATCCGACGTCGTCGTCATTCTTGCATGTCCTGTTTACTTTGTTTTACGCAATTCCGGACGCAAAACCGCTTCACACTTTTGCTGGAATTGCTTTCATCAACCGCCCTTGACCGAACCCGACAGCAGGCCGCGCACGAGATAGCGCTGCAGGCTGAAGAACACGATGAGGGGCACGATGATGGTGATGAAGGCGGAGGCCGTGAGGATTTCCCAGTTGCCGCCGCGCGAACCAAGCAGGTTCACCAGGCGCCCGGTCAGCACCAGCTCGTCATTGCCCGTGCCGAGGAAGACCATGGCGACGAGCAGGTCGTTCCAGGTCCACAGGAACTGGAAGATGGAGAACGAGGCGAGCGCCGGGAAGGAGAGCGGCAGAATGATCTTCACGAAGATATCGAAATCGCTGGCGCCATCGACGCGGGCGGATTCCAGGATCTCGCGCGGCAGGCCGGCCATGTAGTTGCGCAGCAGATAGACCGCGAGCGGCAGGCCGAAGCCCATATGCGCGAGCCATATGCCGACATAGGTTTTCGCGGGGACACCGAAGAAGGCGCCGACACCGTTATAGAGCTTCAGGAGCGGGATCAGCGACATCTGCAACGGCACGACCAGCAGGCCGACGATGACGGCGATCAGGATCGCCCGGCCGGGGAACGGCATCCAGGCCAGCGCATAGGCGCAGAAGGCGGCAACGAGGATCGGGATGATCGTCGAGGGGATCGCCACCGTCAGCGAGTTGATGAAGGACGAGCCGATGCCGGCGGCGTTCAGCACTTCACGATAGTTGTCGAGCGTGAAGCGCGGCGGCACGGAAGCCGTATAGAAGATGCGCTGGCCGCGCGTGCCTTCCATCTTGGTCGGCGAGACGATCTGATAGCTGCCATCCTCGTTAACGGTGAGCGTCTGGCCGTCGCCCAGATCGGCGGGCTTGCCGGCTTCGAAGGCAGACGGCTGCAAAGGACGCACGCCAAAGGCCGAGACCTTGGCGGTGTCGCCTTCGAGGAGCTTGCCCTCGATGACGAACTTGCCGTCCTTCTCGACCTGCGCTTCGGGCGAAGCGGCACGGCCGGTGAGGTTCTGCGAGGAGGTGGAGAGCGCCGTCCACCAGCCGGAGACGGCGAGCTGGTCCTTGTCGCGCAGCGAGGAAATCAGGAGGCCGGCGGTGGGCAGCGTCCAGAGGGCGACGAGCAGCAGGACGGAAATATGGACGACGATGATGAGCGGCGAACGGGCGGAAGCAATCATCTCAGCGCTCCATTTCCTTGGTGGCGTTGCGGATGTTCCAGATCATGATCGGAATGACCAGGATCATGATGACGACGGCAATGGACGCGCCGCGCCCGAAATCGCCGCCGCCGCGGAACATCCAATCGAACATCAGGTTCGCCAGAACCTGCGTCTGCCATTGCCCGTTGGTCATGGCGAGCACGATATCGAAAACCTTGAGGACGAGGATGGTGATGGTCGTCCAGACCACGGCGATCGTGCCCCAGATCTGCGGCACCATGATCTTGAAGAAGATTTGCAGGCCGTTCGCGCCGTCGATGACGGCCGCCTCGATGGTTTCCTCGGGGATGCCACGCAGCGCCGCCGACAGGATGACCATGGCGAAGCCGGTCTGGATCCAGATCAGGATGACCATCAGGAAGAAATTGTTCCAGAAGGGAATGGTCATCCACGCCTCGGGCTGGCCGCCCATGGCCACCACGATGGCGTTGAGGATGCCGATCTGCTCGGAGCCTTCCGAGCGGTAGTCGTAGACGAATTTCCAGATGACGGCGGCGCCGACAAACGAGATCGCCATCGGCATGAAGATCAGGGTCTTTGCGATATTGCCCCACCAGATGCGGTCGGTCAGCGCCGCGATGACGAGGCCGAAGAAGGTGGAGAGCGCCGGCACCACAAGGAGCCAGAGGAAATTGTTGAAGATCGACTGGCGGAATTCGCCGTCGTTGAACATCCAGACGAAGTTGCTGAAGCCAACGAACTGCTGGCCGGACCGGTCATGGAAGGCGAGCCGGACGGATTCGAAGACGGGATAGACCAGGTAGATGGCGAGCGCAAAGAGCGCCGGCGCCATGAACAGCCAGGGCCTGATGGCATTGGTGATGCGCAGGTTCTGCGATGCCTGCGCGCCCGTCATCCCTTTCGAGGGGAAGATCTTGTCGAGCAGCCAGTTCGTTCCGAAGAAATAGGCGGCGCAGGCGAGCACGCCCCCCACCATCGTGAAAATGGCGAATAACAATTGCTGCATGGCAGTTCCTCCCCAGGAATGCATCCCCTGACGCTGTTTTCCACGTGCAGTCCGGACCTTGAGAGGCACAAGGGGCGCTCACGCGGCTTGCACCGCATGGTCCGGCTGCATGTGGGCATGCTTGGGAAAACCGGCGGGCAAACCCGCCGGTTCGCCAGGATGTTACTTGATGGCGTCCCAGGCCTTCTGGACGCCGCCGGCGACATCGGCCGCGGACTTGCCGCCAACGAAGTCGACCATGCCCGTCCAGAACGCGCCCGCACCGATCTTGCCCGGCATCAGGTCGGAACCGTCGAAGCGGAAGGTCGTCGAGTTCAGCAGGATTTCACCCTGCTTCTTCATCGGACCGTTGGCATAGGCTTCCTTGTTGGCGCTCTTGTAGGGCGTCAGGAAGCTCGTCTGCGCCATCCAGACTTCATGGGCGATCGGCGTCTTCAGGAATTCGATGAAGGCGCGCGAGGCCGGCGTGTCCTTGGTGATCATGGCAAGCGTGCCGGCACCGAGAACCGGGTTGCCGAGTTCCGGCTTGCTGGCATAGGGCGGCATGTAGAAGAAATCAGCATCTTCGCCGACAACCGTACCCTCAGGGAAGAAGGACGGGATGAACGAGGCCTGGTGGTGCAGGTAGCACTTCGGCGGCGAGGCGAAGAGGCCCTTCGGGCTGTCGCGGAAGTCGGTGGAGGCCACGGCAGCCGCGCCGCCATCGACGAACTTGTCGTTCTTGGCGAACCAGCCGAATTCATCCAGCGCGCCGACGACGGAGGCGTCGGTGAACGGGATCTCGTTCTTGACCCACTTGTCGTAGGTCTCCGGCGTTGCCGTGCGCAGCATCAGGTCTTCGACCCAGTCGGTCGCCGGCCAGCCGGTGGCGCCGCCCGAACCGAGACCAATGCACCACGGCGTGCCGCCATCGGCGACGATCTTCTCCGTCAGTGCCTTCAGGTCTTCCATGGTCTTCGGCACTTCATAGCCGGCGTCTTCGAAGTTCTCCGGCACGTACCAGACGAGCGACTTCACGTCGATCTTGTAGGGGAAGGCATAGAGCGCGGCCGTGCCGTCCTTGCCCTTGTAGGTCGAGAGATCGACCCAGGACTGGCCGGCGGCGTAGTTGTCGAGAAGCCATTTCTGGGTCTCGTCGCCGAGCGGCGTCAGGTAACCCTTGGACGCGAGGTCGGCGATGAGGCCCGGCTGCGGGAGGATGGCGACATCAGGCGGGCTGCCGGCCTGGGTGTCGATGACGATCTGCTGTTCGTAGTTTTCCGAGGAGGAGTATTTCAGGTCGACGCCCGTCGCTTCGACGAAATAGGCATAGACGTTCTTGAAGAGCGCCTCGTCTTCGCCGCGCCAGGGGCCGAAGATAGTCAGCGTCTGGCCCTTGAGGTCATGGCCCTTCTTGAAATCTTCAAAGCTCTGCCAGTTGAATTTCGAATCCTCGCCGGGCTTGAACTTCAAATCGCCAGCGCAGCCGTCATCAGCAATGTCTTTTTCACGTGATTTGCCTCCCATAGCAAACCCGCCCTCCCGGGGCAGGCATTCTCTAAAATACCCCAAAATTCAAAGCGCTTTGGATTTCCTTTCATCCCATTTCCCCCTCACCCTCGTCAAGTACCCCCAAATCATTTCAAACAAAAACGCCGCTCCTGATGCAGTGCAGCGTAGTTTTGCGGCGCAAAATGACCAAATCCGCTTTTCCTGAAGGAATTGCTGATGTTACATGCCAAAACGCTTTGGGAAAAAATCGGGAACGTCAACGCAAAACACCCAAAGCGCTTTTAATGTTTCAAGAAAGCTAAGCATGTGAATCTCAAGCAGTTATCGCAATTGCTGGGTCTGTCGCAGACAACCGTCAGCAGGGCGCTGAACGGCTATCCGGAGGTGAATGCCGAGACGCGCCAGCGGGTTCTCGATGCTGTCCGGGAGACAGGCTACCGCCCCAACCGGGCCGCGCAGCGGCTTGCGACCGGTCGCGCCGGCTCGATCGGCCTGGTCATGCCGACCGCCGACGGCATCGAGTCCGACGTGCATTTCGGCGAATTCCTGGCCGGCCTCGGCGATGAGGCGGTCAAGCACGATTTCCACTTCGTCATCAATCCGAGCCACCCGGAGGACGAGGTGGCGACCTGCCGGCGGCTGGTGGCCAGCGGCAATGTCGATGCGCTGTTCCTTGCCTATATGCGCGAGAAGGATCCGCGCATCGCCATGATGAAGTCGCTGAAGACGCCCTTCGTCGTACATGGCCGCTCGATGGGCATCGCAACGGACTATCCCTATCTCGACATCGACAATACCGGCGCCTTCTACGATGCCGCGCGCCTGCTCGCGCAGCTTGGCCACCGGCACGTCGCCCTCATCAACGGCCCCGATTATCTCACCTTCTCGAAACGGCGGACGAAAGGCACGGTGCGGGCGTTGGCCGAACATGGTCTGGTGCTGCGCGACGAATGCAATTCCAATTCGCAGATGACCGACGAACATGGTTTTCGCGCCATGGAACGCTTCCTGCAGCTCGACACCCCGCCGACGGCGGTGCTCTGTTCCAGTACGGTTCTGGCGCTCGGCGCGGTGCGCGCGATCAATCAGGCGGGGCTAAAATTAGGCTCTGACATCTCGCTGATTGCCCATGACGACGTGCTGCCGATGCTGAAACCGGAGAATTTCATGGTTCCGTTGACGACGACGCGCTCGTCGCTGCGCGCCGCCGGCCAGCGCATCGCCCGGCGGCTGATCGCCGATATTCTTCAGCTGGAGGACCTGCCCCAGCAGGAACTCTGGAAGACCGATCTGATCGTGCGCGCCTCGACCGGCCCTGCGCCCACGGGCAAATAAAAAAGCGCCCCACGGGGCGCCTTTTGCATTCATGCGATCATCAGAATTTCGGCGGCTTTTTGCCGGCCTTGCGATAGGCGGCAATGACGGTGTTCGCCATCAGCATGGCGATGGTCATCGGACCGACACCGCCCGGGACCGGCGTGATGACACCGGCCACCTTGGCGGCTTCGTCAAAGGCGACGTCGCCGACGAGACGGGTCTTGCCTTCCGCCGTCGTGATCCGGTTGATGCCGACATCGATGACGGTAGCACCCGGCTTCACCCAGTCCGCCTTGACCATTTCCGGGCGGCCGACGGCGGCGACGAGAATGTCGGCGTTGTGGCAGACGCCGGCCAGATCCCTGGTGCGCGAATGGGCGGTCGTGACCGTCGCGTTGGCGGCGAGCAGCAGCGCCGACATCGGCTTGCCGAACAGGTTGGAGCGGCCGATCACCACCGCGTTGAGACCGGACAGGTCCTCGCCATGGGTGCGGCGCACGAAGACCATGGCGCCGGCCGGCGTGCAGGAGACGAGGCCGCCATCGAGATCGCCGGTCGCCACCTTGCCGGCATTGACGACGTGCAGGCCATCGACATCCTTTTCCGGCTTGATCGACTGGATGATCGGGTCCGAATTCAGGTGTTTGGGCAGCGGCAGCTGGACGAGGATACCGTGGATGGTCTCGTCGGCATTCAGCGTCTCGACGAGGGCTGCAAGCTCTTCCTGCGTCGTCGCTTCCGGCAACGTGTGCTGGATGGACTTGAAACCGCATTCCTTCGACATGCGGCTCTTGGCGCCGACATAGGCGTGGCTCGCCGGATCATCGCCGACGATGACGACGGCAAGACCGGGCTTGACGCCGGCCTCGTCTTCCAACGTCACCGTCGCGGCCTTCACGGCGTCAATCACGGAAGCGGCAACCTGCTTCCCATCGATAATGGTGGTCACATTTCTCTCCCTGATGAATTGCGCCCACTTTAGGAGCGCGGCTGCACGGCGGGATGGCCTCTTAACGCCCTATGCTGTCCAAAACGCATAAATTCAAGCGTCTCGTTTCGCAAACACCCCGCCCAATTCGTTAACAGCCGTTTTCCTGTCAGCCCTGAGAGACGCCTGAAACCGCATGAGGGAAGCAATCAGGCGGCCGGAAAAGTCCTTTTTTGAAGCACCCTTCGCAAATATTTTTGCTGCAAACCCAGCTCGGCCGCCCCATAGGCAGCAACAAAATCGAACATTTACAGATAGATAAATAGGATGAAGCGCCAATGGTTAGCAGAAGATAAAAGCATCCCGCAGCCTTCTAGGGAATTCCTTAAAAGCCCTTTCAGGCGGGCTTGCTACACCGGCTTCCAGCAACACAAGCATTGCGGGAGCAGCATGAAGCCCTTTCCCACATTCCTCGATGACAGCGCCAACCGGCAGGCCATGACGGCCGGCCGGCCCGGCCGCCAGATGCACGGTGTTGCCGCAAAAGGAGCCCTGTCATGAACCTCGTGTCAGGTAACATCATCACCGCGCAACGCGACATTCTCGGCCTGCCGGTCTGCGAACTCAGCTGGGCCGATGCCTTCACCTTTGCCGAGGAGGTCGCGACCATGCCCTTCGGCCAGACGGTGATCGCCTTCATCAATGCCAACAATGCGAACCTGATGATGCGCGACCAGGAATACCGGGCCGTGCTCGAACGCCAGGTCGTCTTCCCCGACGGCCACGGCGTCGACATCGCCTCGATGGTGTTCCATGGCCGCAAGTTCCCGGCAAACCTCAACGGCACGGATTTCGTGCCCGCACTCTTGACCTATATTGCCAAGCCGATGCGCATCGCCCTGATCGGCACCCGCGATTCGATCCTGAAGCGTGCGACGGAAAACTTCCGCCGCCATGCGCCCTGGCATGAATTCATCCCGATTTCCGACGGTTTCTTCGACCGGGCGAAATCCGACGAGATCATGGAGCAGGTGCGCGAGGCCAATGTCGATATCCTGCTGGTCGCCATGGGCAGCCCGGCGCAGGAAAAGTGGATCGACCGCCATGTCGGCCCCGGCCATGCCCGGCTGGTGCTCAGTGTCGGGGCACTCTTCGACTTCGTGGCCGGCGATGTACGCCGCGCGCCGCTTGGCATTCGCAGGCTGCGCCTGGAATGGCTTTACCGTTTGGTACAGGAACCCAAGCGCCTGTGGCGGCGCTACGTGATCGGTAACCCGCTCTTCCTCTATCATGTCATGCGCTACAAGCTGTCGGGCATGGTGGTAAAGCGCGCGGATGATGAAACGGCGGAAGCCGGCACGCATTAGGCGGCCGGCTTCTTCAAAAACTGCCTCAACTCAGCGGTGGACCTAGTGTCCGCCGCTTTTTTCTGCCGGCTTCACTTCGGGCACTTCGCCCTTCAGAAGCGTGACGCCCTTCTTGGGCGCCGGATCCTCGACGGAGGCGGTGGTAATATAGTCGATCTGCTCGACATAGACCTCTGCAATGACTTCCGCGCCGAAGCGGCGGTTGAGGCCTTCCTTCACGACGCCCCTGAAGGCATCGAGGTCGAAATTGCCGGTCGAGGTCACGTCGATCATCTTCTTGCCGACGAGCAGCGTGTATAGCTCGTCCGTGATCATCTGCGGCAGCGGCACGACCTGCTTGGCCGCCAGCTCCTTGTTCGCCTTGTAGGCGAGCTTGGTGAGCAGGTAGCCGTTGACGCCGCCCTCGCCGAGAACGGGTACGGTCGTCGTATAACCGGTGACGAATTCCATCGCCGCTTCGCGCGCTGCAGCTTCCTCGTCGATTTTCGGAGCCGAGGCCATCTTCAACGAAAAATACACCGCGGCGAGCGTGATCGCGAGGACCCAGACGCCGGTGCCGATGAGCTTGATCATGTACCGTAACCCAGGCGGAACTGTTCCTGCGAATAGGTGCCGTCAGCTTCGAGATCCTGCACGGCATTCTTCAGAATGGTGACGACCTCGCGCACGGCATCGAGATGGGCCGAGACGCGCTGGGCGTTGGTGGCGAGCTTTTCGCGCACGCGGCCGAGCTGCGGCGAGAAGCTCGGGGGCACCTCTTCCGGGCGCACGTCGCGCGTCAGCATGGCCAGCTCATAGAGGCAGCGGCTCTTGTGGGCATTCGACGTCGGGAGATCGAAATCGGGATCGTAGCCGATATTGACGTTCTCGTTGTCGATGATGGTTTCAAGCCGACCGAGCACAGAGCGGATCCGGATTTCGTTGCTTGCCTGTTCCATTTTGTTGTTCTCCGCTTATGCCGTTTTCTTGTGTTCTTTGATGCCGGGCGTCAGGTCGGCGAAGGCCTCCCGCTGCAAGGCCTGAACCATGCCGGAGGCGACACGGTCGGGATCGTTGTCCTTGGCGCCGCCCGAGATGCCGCTCTTCTTGGCGAGCGCCTCGGCAATGCCGATGCCGCCGCCCTTGCCGAGCGCTTCGCCGAGCTGATCGGCCATCATGCCGCGCCACATTTCGCCGGCGGTGCCTTCGCCATAGATCTGCTCGCTCTCGCTCGGCATCATCGATTTCACGAAGTTCTGCAGAACCATCGTCTCGAACTTGCGCAGATGTTCCGGCACGGCCGCCTTGCCGCCGACGGCGGAAACACCGTTCGACGCCGCCGTCGCGCCGGCGGAATCACGATTGAGAATGGTGCCGACGGCGGCCTGGAATCCGGCGCCTGCTTCGGCAAGGCTCGTCGCTTCGAAAGAAGCGCGGTTCGATTTCAGCTTGGCTTGCGCTTCCTGAACCTGGGTGGGATCGGCGGCGCGCACGACATCGAGCACCAGATCGCTGGGGGGTGTAATTGCCACGTCTCAAAGCCTTTCAGGTAAATCCTGCGAGCCGGACCCGTCCTCATGGCGGTCCGCCGGCCTCATGACCATCAGGACATCGGCTCACCCGCGCTGCACATCGCGGCCGCTTCGGCAAACCTCTTCATCGTCCGTGAAAAGACTATCGCTGCTCAACCTTACGGGAGGCTGGTGGCGGATGACGATGCCGTGACGACGGCGCATCCGAAATCCAATTTGAGGCAAGCTTGACCGCGTGTGAGCGAAAACGCCGTGTCGTTCCAAAGACTTGCGGACGATCTCAGTCGTCGCCGCCCTTATAGGCGATGTGCTGGTCGATCAGATCGTAGATGGCGTCGTCGGCCGCCTCGCGGTCTTCGGCGCTGCGGGCTTCCTTCATGTGGTCTTCCATACGGTCGCCCTTGGTGCGCTCACGCACCACGCGCATCTCATGCATCTGCTGGACGTTGGCCAGCATCTGATCCTGCTGCTGCAACCGGCTGTACTGGCCGGAATAGTGGCGCGAGAAACTGCGATGCACCGGATTCAGCGAATTGATCGCCTCGGCGACCGCATCCATCGTCTCGGCCGCTTCCTGGCGCTGGCGCGTCGTGTTGGCGAGATCGATCTCGGCCATCTTTTCGAGATGCCGCTGCACGGTCACGAGACGTTTGAGCTTTTCCGAACGCGTCTGCGCCATCGCCTACTCTCCCCTGAAGACCGGAATGAAGCCGCTCGCGAAGATCTCGAGCAGCGAGGAAATACCGAAATAGAGCAGGAACAGGCCGCCCATGATGATGAAGGGCAGCGAGACGAAGTAGATCGGGATCTGCGGCGCAAGCTTGTTGATCAGGCCGACGGAGACGTTGAACACCAGGCCATAGAGAATGAAGGGGCTCGCCAGCCGCAGCATGATCATGAAGGTCTGGCTGAGCGTATCGGTGAGCGTGATCAGCGCGCTCTGCGGATTGAAGCCCGCGCCGATCGGCATGACATTGTAGGATTCGATCAGCGCCCGCATGACGACGTGATGGAAGTCCAGCATGAACAGCACGAGCAGGCCGGCGAAGGACAAGAGGTTCGTCAGCTGGTTTTCCTGGGTGTCTTCCAGCACGTCCGGCGTCGGCGGCGCATTGAAGCCCATCATCATGGTCAGCACAGTGCCGGCGAACTGTAAGCCCAGCACGTAGTAGCGGGCGATCAGGCCGATGGCCGCACCCGTCAGCGTCTCGAAGGCGATCATCGAGAGATAGCCATCGAGATCACCGCTGGAGCGCGGATAGATGACATCCCACATGATCGGCAGCACGCCCATCGAGATGGCGATCGCCAGGAAGAGGCGAATCTGGATCGAGATGCGGGCCGAGGAGAAGCCCGGCAACAGCATGAAACACCCGCCGACACGGCAGAAGGCGGCGAACAGCGCCAGCACCGTGCCCTGCGGGTCGGTTATCATGAAATCGAGCCGAGAATCTTGATCTCGATGCCCTTGGCGAGCTCGACATGCGAGAGAACCGGCAATGTTGCAAACAGGCGTTCGATGATCATGCGCACATAAGAGCGGGATTCGGGCGACGTGACCAGTACAAAGGGCGTGCCGCGATCGAGAAACTCGCGGATAACCCGGGTCGCCTGTTCGGAAAACTCTTCAAGCTGGCGCGGATCGATGTCGAACTCGACGATTTCACCCTTACTGTCGCGCTTCAGCGCCTGGTGGAACACCATGTCCCACTTGTTGCCGAGACGCAGCACCGGCAGAACGCCGTTGTCGGTCAGGTCGCCGCAGATCTGCTGGGCCATGCGGATACGGACATGCTCGACGATCTGCTCGGTCTTGCGCACATGCGGCGCGAGTTCGGCGACGGCTTCGAGGATGAGGTGCAGGTTGCGGATGGAGACGCGCTCGGCGAGCAGCAGCTTCAGCACGGCCTGCAGGCCGGAATAGGACATGTGCGACGAGCAGATTTCGTCGGCGAGCTTGCGGTATTCCGGATCGAGGCGCTCGATCAGCACCTTGACGTCCTTGTAGGACAGGAGCTGCGGCAGGTTGTTGCGGATGACTTCCGAGAGATGCGTCAGCACCACCGAAACGTTGTCGATCGGGTGGAAGCCCTCGCGGCGCAGATCCTCGGCGAAGGTTTCGAGGATCGAGACGGCCGGCATGCCGAAGGCGGGTTCGCGGATCTCGTCGCCCGGCACGCTGGGTTTGCGCCCGCCGCCGGTGACGACGAGCACTTCGCCGACGCGCACGATGTTCGAGGCGATCGTCGTGCCGTGGATGCGGATCTGGTAGGACTTGTCGGGAATGGCAATGTCGTCGGAAACCTTGATTTCCGGCACGACGAAGCCGTATTGCCCGGCGAATTTCTTGCGCATCTTGCCGACGCGGAAGGCCAGTTCCTGGTGCGCGCCGAGAAGGCGGGTGGAAACCTGCTTGCCGAGCAGGAGCTCGATCTCGGCGGTCTTGAGCACCGACTTGACCGAATCCTTCTCCTGGTCGCGGGTCGCCTGGACCTGCTGGGCTTCCAGGGCACGCTTGGCCTGGTTCTCGGCCGCGATACGGCGCGGGATCACCCAGCCGCCGAAGGCCATCAGGCCACCGAGCACGATGAAGGGCAGGAAGGGCAGGCCCGGCATGAGGGCCAGCATGATCATCAGCGCCGCCGCGACGAGAAGCGCGCGCGGATAGCCGGAAAGCTGGTTGATGACCGCCTGGTCGGTGGAGCCCGACGTGCCGCCGCGCGAGACGATAAGGCCTGCGGCGAGCGAAACGATGAGAGCCGGGATCTGCGAGACGAGACCGTCACCGACCGAGAGCTTGACGAAGACGTCGGCGGCTTCCGACAGTTCCATGCCGTGGCGGAAATAGCCAATGATGATGCCGCCGAAAACGTTGATGGCGGTGATGAGCAGGCCGGCGATGGCATCGCCGCGCACGAATTTCGAGGCACCGTCCATCGAACCGAAGAAGGAGCTTTCCTCTTCCAGTTCGCGGCGGCGCAGCTGCGCCTGCTTCTCGTCGATGAGGCCGGCCGACAGGTCGGCATCGATCGACATCTGCTTGCCGGGGATCGCATCGAGTGTGAAGCGCGCGCCGACTTCCGCGATACGCGTCGCACCCTTGGTGATGACGATGAAGTTCACCACGATCAGGATCATGAAGACGATGATACCGATGACGAAGTCGCCGGACATGACGAGGCTGGCAAAGCCGGCGATCACGCCGCCCGCCGCATCATGGCCTTCATTGCCGTGCGAGAGGATGACGCGCGTCGTCGCGATGTTGAGCGACAGGCGCACCATGGTGGCGATGAGGAGGACCGTCGGGAAGGACGAGAAGTCGAGCGGCCGCTGGATCCACAGCGAAACCATCAGGATCAGGACCGAGAAGGCGATGGAGAACGCCAGGCCTATGTCGATCATGAAGGGCGGGATCGGCAGGAAGAGGATCGACAGGATCGTCAGGATGCCCACGGCGAACGCGACATCGCGACCGCTGGGGCTTACCTTCGGAAGGTTGATTGCCGGAACTTGCGCCATCTGAATGCTTCCCGTCTCGTCATGAGAGGCCGCGGCACGAAACACGTGTCGCCCATTTCACCGCATGGCGTACAGGGCGAAGCTTGCGCGAGGATGGGGGAAGCCACGCCGATGAGGCGTAAAGCGCTGCTGGAGGCGCGCTGGAGCATTTCGTTTTACCGCATTTCCAGCCGAAGCGTCACGCTTCGGCTGGAAATGCTCTAGAACCCGCTCTGGATGCGGGAAAATACGAGATCGGTGAAGATGGAGATCTGGGCGCCGATGAACGGGGCGGAGATGGCGATGGTCACGAAGATCGCCAGGATTTTCGGGACGAAGGTGAGGGTCATTTCCTGCACCTGCGTCAATGCCTGCACGAAGGCAATGGCGACGCCGACGATCATGGCGGCAAGCACGGCCGGGCCGGAGGCCACGACGACCGTCCAGATGGCTGCCTGCGCTATATCGAGGGCGTCTGCCTCATTCACGTTTTGGTTTCGCTTATCTTCACGCCGGGTCCGATGACGAGTTTCTCGCCCGAATCAAGCTTTGCCACGATACCGTCATTGTATAGCGTCACTTCCGTGACGACACCAGTAACCTTGCCGTCCTCGCTGGTGACGGTGCGGCCGATGACGGAGTTGGCTTCCTGCAGCGACGTGCGCTGGAGCAGGCTTTCGAAGTTCTTGTTCGTCTTGATGGTCTGCTCGACCTGCGAGAAGGTCGCAAGCTGCGCCATCTGCTGGGCCGAATCCATCGGTTCGGTGGGGTCCTGGTTCTTCATCTGCGCCACGAGCAGCTTCAGGAAGCTCTCGTAGTTCAGCGTCGAAGACTTCTCGGCGGTCGTTGCATCGCTGCTGGTCGTGGTCTGGGTGGACGTTGTGCTGCTTGCAGCGCCGACGGGCGTTACCATGGTGCGATCTCCCTGCGGATCTGCTCGATCGTGGCGGGCGCCATTTCCTGGTTGTTGAGGATGCGATCCTCGATCGGATAGAGCCCGCGGATGGCCTTCAATGCTTCGAACGCGCGCCCCTGCGTGACGAGCGCATCGACGCGCTTCAGTTCGGCCAGCACTTCCTCGTTCTTGAAGCAGGACAAGAGCATGATGACCGACTTGCGGAACATGGCGACCGACTGCTCGGCGCCTTCCGGATTGATCAGCGCCATCTGCGCGATGAAATAGAGCTGGCGAAGCGGCGTGGTCGCCTGTTCCGGCTGCAGGACGTGGTTTTCCAGAAGGAAGGTCACATCGTTCAGGAATTCGATCGCGACCTTGCGATCAACCCTGAGAACGGCGCCGTTGACAAAAATGCGTTCCCCAGACTTCAGCGATATACGCAGCGTACTTTTCATTTGATTCCATCCTTGATGATGGTTGTAATGTCGATAATGCCCTGGAAATTCGTGGACTCGCGTTTGCGGATCCGTTCGATTTCCTTGAGAATCCAAATCGCGATCGAGATCAGATTGGCCCGAAGTTCGTCCTCGAGCTGATTTTCCGGATTGCCGAGATCCTCGATGAAACGGATCCACACCCGGCGCGTATAATAGACGGCTTCGACTGCTTCCTTGCCGTAAACCCCGCCGCCGGCTGCCTTTGCCGTTTCCAGGAGCGCAATCGAGCGCTCGAGGACCTGCCGTTCCCGATCCTTCGAGACGGCGACGCCCTCCTCCATGATCTCGGCATATGAAAACTGGTACATTCAGACATCCTTCATGTGTGTCCGTATCCTCTGGTTCATCAGAGGTAGTTCAGCAGGCTCAGGTTCTGGATCCGCGAGGTGAGTGTGTAGGCAAGCGAAAGCTGCGATTCGAGCGTGGTCACGCGCGTCGCCGCCTCGTAGGTGTCGATGCCTTCCATATCCTTGATGCTGGTGCTCAAAATGGTGACCTGGGCGTCGAGCGATGTGTTGGCCTGGCTCACGCGGGATTCGGAGATGCCGAGCTTCGAACGCTCGCCGTCGATGCCGGACACGGCACGCCCCATATAGTCGATCGCCGCATCGCTGACGACCTTGCGGGACGCTTCGGAAATGCCGAGCGCCAGAAGCTCGTTGCCGATCACCAGACCGAGCGCCATGTAGCGCATGCCATCGACATTGGTGTTGGTCGAGCTCTGCACGGTTTCGGAAGCGCTGATGCGGCTTTCCATGTTTTCGCTCGACGCATTCGACCAGTTGTTCTCCCAGTCCGTGCCCATGAAACTCGTTTCGAGCGAATCGATGAACGACTGCATGTCGGTGGAATCGATGGTCGATACGGCGGCATCGGTCTGGTCAAAGCCGAAATAAGCAGAGAAAGCGTCGTCGAAGGCGGTCTTGGCATCCGACACGGCGGGCGACGTCTGGAAATAGTCGTTGAACGGCATCACATCGGAATTGATGCCGGCGAACAGGTATTCGCCGCTGAAGGAGGTGTTGGCGGCAGCCGTGAAGGTCGACAGCGCATCGCCGATATTCTTCTGGGCAAGCTGGAGCTGGTCGGCGGAGGTGATGCCCGACAGCGCAATCAGCACGCCCATCGCATCGTTCGCCGCCGTCGACATCTGGCCGAGCGCTTCCTGGGAGGCGGCAAGGCGCTGCGTCGTCAGCGCATTGGTGCTTTTCAGCGATTCCATACGCTGCAGATCGCGGTGCAGGTTCAGCGTGCGGGCGGTCTTGGCGCCCAGCTCCGCGCCGACATCCGCATGACGGCCGGTCACGGACTCTTCCTGAACCTTCAGCATCTCCTTCTGCGCGCTTGCGACCGTGATGCGCATCGCGTTCTGGAGAGACATGTTCGAAACGAAAGAAGCCTTCATAGCTCTTAGCCTGCCGCCTGGAGAAGCGCGGTGATCATTTCATCGACCGCCGCCACGAGTTTTGCCGATGCCTTGTAGGATTGTTCGAGATCGAGAAGCAGCGCCAGCTCCTCGTCGAGACTGACGGACGTCACATTCTGGAGCGCTTCCTGCGTGCGGCCGAGCAGCGCCGTCTTGTCGTCGCCTGCCGTCGTCGCAGCACTGCGCAACTGCTCCAGCCAGCCGACCGAACCGGTCGAGAAGGCGAGGATCGTCGCCGTCGTGTCGATCGCCGCATCCGCATCAAACGTCATCGGCGTCTCGAACGCCGCCGTATAGCTCTTCAACAGGTCCGAGTAGCTGGCATTGCTGCCGGTGTTGAACGTGTCGTTGATGCCGTCGCGCAGCAGCATGGCGTTGCCGCCCTGGCTGGTGATGACCAGCGGATTGACCGTGATCACCGCACCGAGACCGGGCGAATCGACCGTCGGAATACCGCTCCAGGTGAAAAGGCCGTCCGTATCGACGAAGGTGCCCGAACCCGCCGGGGTCTCGATGCTCTCGGAGAACATCGAAATCAGGCCGCGCGAGATCTCGTCGAGCTGGTTCTGGAAGACCGGTGCGGCCTCGTCGCGCAGCTGTAGAAGGGCCGCGATGGACCCCTGGGCGCTGGTGTTGCCGCCGGCTCCCGCCTGGACGGCCACGCCATCGATATAGACCTGGTTGCCGGTAACGGCAGCCGTATATGTCGGGGTCGATGTGAAGGTGACCGTACGCGGCTCGGTCTCGAAGAGCACCGTGCCGTCGCTCGTGTAAAGCGCAAGGTCATTGTTCGTGCGCTTCATCGTGCTGACGCCGACGATCTGCGAGATTTGCGTCAGAAGCTTGTCGCGCTGGTCGAGGGCATCGTTGACGTCCGTGCCGGCAGCCGTGCCCTGCTTGACCTGGTCGTTATAGGTCTTGAACTCGGCGAGCAAGCGGTTGAGTTCCGTTACCGCCGTGCCGATATCGGCATCCGCCTCGGCGCGCATCTTCTGTACGGCGAGCGAGGTGCTGTTCAGCGAATTGGCGACGTCGGTGGCATCGGCAATCACCGTCTCGGCGAGCGAAACCTCGTTCGGCTTATCGGCAAAGGCCTGAAGATTGTCGCGCAGCTTGGAGAGATAGGTGGCGGGCGCGAGTTCGTAATCCTCGCCGCCGAGCATCATCTTCATGCTGGTCAGCCCCGTCAGGAGCGTTCCCTGCGCGGAAGACTTGGAGATGCTGACGAGGTTTTGCTTCAGCAGCGCCTCGTTCTGAGCCCGCTGCGTTTCGACGACCGAGGCCCCCGTTGCGGCCGTGGCGAGAACCGCCGACCGGCGCGCGTAGGCCGCATCGCTTGCATTGGCAATGTTCTTCGACGCGACGGCCGATTGCAGGCCTACGTTCGAAAAACTCGACTGAGCAGTCTTCATTGCTGTGGAAAGCGACATCGGATCTTACCTAACTCTCGACTGCGCGCGGATTTTTCAGACCGCCTTATCTCTTGAGGTTGACGAGGGTTTCCATGAGTTCCGAACCGGTCTGGAAGACCTTCGAATTCGCCGTGTAGTTACGCTGCGATTCGATCATGCTCGTCAGTTCCTCGGCGATATCGACGTTGGAATCTTCGAGCGCGCCGGAAATGATGCTGCCGTAGCCGTTGCTGCCGGCATAACCCATGACGACGACGCCCGAGTCGTTGCTCTGCGAGTAGACGTTGCCCGGCAGCGGCTTGAGGTTGTCGGGGCTCTGCACCGAAGCCATCGCGATGCGGTACTTCGGCGTCAGTTCGCCGTTCGAATATTTCAGCGAGAGCACGCCGTCGTCGCTGATCTCATAGCCGGTGACTTTGGCGGCCGCATTGCCGTCGATCTTGCCGTTGGAGACGCCGAAATCGGAAGCGAGCTGGGTGGAACCGCCGATGCTGATTTCCAGCGAGGCAAGGTCCGCGCCGGCAATGGTCTGGGCCGTCGTGGTGATCGTCGCCGGCGACGGGGTCAGGAGCGTGCCGTCGGCGTCGAATGTCATGGCGATCGGGCCGGCGATCGAAGTGCCGTCGTATGTCGCCTCGACCGTCCAGGCATTGTCGCCGGTCTTGATGTAGTTGAACTCGATGAGGCGTGAATTGCCCTGGCTGTCATAGGCCTTGAGCGAGGTCTTCTTCTCGAAACCGTCAGCGGCGGTCGACGGCAGGTTGACGTCGAGCGTACCCTCGGTCGAACCGGTGGCGCTGAGCTCGCCGGAGGAAAGGTTGATCTCTTCCAGACCGTCGAAGCCGTTGACGACGATGGTCGGGTCCTCGGTCGAGGAATACTCATAGCCCATCAGCGTGAAGCCGGCCGAGTTCTGCAACGAGCCGTCATCCATCGGGGTGAAGGCGCCGGCGCGGGTCATGTATTCCTGGTCGTCGCTGCCCTTGACGATGAAGAAGCCCTTGCCGTTGATGGCGAGGTCCGTCGAGGACGTGGTGTAGGTGAAGGTGCCCTGCGACGAAATCGAGTAGCGCACGTCGGTGGTCACGCCGCCCGAATTGTAGGCGCCGCCCGTGGAAGGCAGAATCAGCGAGGAGAACTGCGTCGAGGCCTTCTTGTAGCCCGTCGTGTTCGCATTCGCGATGTTGTCGGCGACCGTGCTCAGGCGGTTGGCCTGGGCATTCATGCCGGAAACACCCGTTCTCATCGTACCGTAAAGGCTCATGTCAAATCCCCGTTCGTCTCGTCACTTGGACCCTATGGGACGGGCCTTGCGTGAAGCTGGCTGCAACGTGATCTGGCGGGGTCCGCCTTCCCCGCCAGATCACAAACTTTTTCAGCCCTGCCAATCGATGCAGTAGCCAAGGAAGCGCTTGGAATCGATCGGGTCGAAACCGAGCTTCTTGCGCAGCTTCTTGCGCAGTTTGCTGATGTGGCTTTCCACCACGTTCTCTTCGACGTCCTCGTCGAAAATGCCGTAGATCGCATTGAAGATCTGGGTCTTGGAAAGCCGGCGGCCGCGGTTGGCGACCAAATATTCCAGGATGCGGCGCTCGCGGCGCGGCAGCGGAAAGATCTCGTCGTTGATCTCGGGGTCGCGGCCATCGGAAAACACCCTGATAGGGCCGATCTCGGTGAAATTGGTGAGCGCCTTCAGGCGACGCCGGATGGCCGCCGCACGGGCCAGGATTTCACGGGGATGAACCGGCTTGCGCACGACGTCGTCAACGCCGCTGTCGAACAGCGCAAGGGTGTTTTCGAGCGACGGTGTATCGCTGACCGCGATGACCGGAGCCTGCGAGCGATCACGGATCGCGCGCGGCAGTTCCATGCCGTGCTGGCCCTGGCCGATCAGGAATGCCTCGACCGCATCGATGTCGGAATCGGCGGCGGTGTTGACCCACTCGCCGAACTCACGGGGATCGAACCCCGTCGAGGGCACGCCCTCGCGACCAAAAAGAGAAGTATAGCCGTCTTTCACGAGCTCGCGCTCATCAACCACTACGATCATTCGTCCGCCTCCGAATCAGTGTGGTGCCTCGTTCAGGCAGTGGTACGAATCGGGCGAATCACCGGCAATTAGAGAAAGTGACTGGGTGGTTTTAAGAGTTGATTAAGAAATGCGTGCCGATTTGATCTACATATAGTGGCCTTCTGCAAAATATACCACAATTTTACGGTGGAAAAGTTAACAAAGGTTAACGCTGCGCCTTGTCATGCCAAATCAGGGCGCATTCCTGCCACATTACGGCACAGGCCGTTCGGGCTCAAAATATCAACTTTTAATAGAATTACTGACAGAACGTTTTCGCATTCGTGGTCCAGCTTCCATAGCCCGTCGCAACCAGATTGGCGATCACCCGGCAGACATAACGCTTCTGCGCGGGGTCGTTGTTCGGGCCCGCATGATAGCGGGCGACGGCCATGGTCCAAGTCTCATGCCTGGCGTGGAGGCGCGCAAGGAAGGACGCCGCATATTCGACGTTCTTGCGCGGGTCGAACATTTCCGCCGGCGACGCGAAATGATCGCCATGGAAATGGTGATTGATCTGCATGCAGCCGAGGTCGATCAGCTTGGCGCCACGCGCCCGTGCCGCCTCGAAAGCCTGCAGCGCCTCATCGCGGTTGCGGCCGAAATAGGCCTTGCCCTCGATGTTCATGGCATAGGGCTGCAACGACCCCTTCCGGCCGGTCTCCGTAAGACCGACGGAATAGAGGATGCCGGCCGGGATATCGTACTTTGCAGCTGCCGCGAGAATTTCGCGCTCGCAGCTGCCGGTCGAGGCGCTTGCGTCAGAGGTAGACGCCGCCAGAGCGCACAGGCTGGCCGCCAGAGAGGCCAGAAGCGTTTTCCGACGTGTTGCCGTCATGGGAGGTTCCTTCGCCTGCGAAAGTGCGTGTGCCGTCGCCATTGCCGCCCTGGCGGCCGTTACCGCCCTCACGGGCCTGCGGCTGGCTGGAGAACTGCTGTTGTTGCTGCTGGGCCTGTCCGTCACCCTGCTGCTGCGTGCTCGCGCCACGGTCGACAGGTGATAGCTGGACGCTGACCTGATCGACGGCGAAGCCGTGGCCGCGCAGCGCCTTGACGATGGCGTCCTGATCGTCACTGAGCTGGCGATAGGCCTCTCCCGTCTCCACCTGCAGCGAGACCACCAGCGCGTCGCCATGCAGACGCAGCGTCGCCGTCACATTGCCGAGATCGATCGGCTTCATCTGGATCTTCAGCGTGTTGACGACCTTGCCGGTCACCGCCTCTTCCGAATGGCTGAGGCCACCCGTGGAGCTAAGCGATGCCGCCCAATTCGGGTCCTGCGTGATCGCGGTCGTCACCGCACCCGCATTGCCGGTCTGTGCAAGGCCGATATAGCGGCGGGTTTCGAGCACCGTCACCGTCTCCGCCTTGACGGCAGCCGTTTGGCTGGCGTCACGCACGCTCGTGCGTTCACCCGTGCCCGAAATGCTCATGTCAAGGTCGCGGCCCTTGCCGTCGGCGCGGATCAGCCGGAAGAGCTGATCGGTATCCGATTCGGGCATCTCACCGCCATCCGCCGTACCATCAAGCAGCGCGGCATCGGCAGTGGCAGGTGCCTTGCCATCAGCCTTTGTGGTGAGCGCGATCTCGGCCTTCGTCGAACCCTTCTCGCCCAACTGCCCCTTCACATCCTGCATCACACCGGATGCAGCCACCTGGGCCGCAGCGCTATTGACGAGAGATTGCGGAATGGCTGCCGGAGCACTCAGCATTTCGAGAAGATTGCCGACATCGTTCCCGGTTGCCCCCTCGTCGGCGGTCTCGGCATCCTTATTCTCTTTGCCATCCTTGGCGCTCTTGACGTCTTCACGCGTCGCGTGAAGCTCATCCACGGCTTCGTGCCTCGCCTTGGGCTCATCGCCCTTTTTCGCTGAGGTTCCAACAGTCTCGTGGTTTTCCGCCTGCGTCTTGTGGCGCGTCCCCTTTTCATCGACACCCGAAACGGACTGTTTTTCAAGGGGCGATTTTTCCGCCTTGGCGGAGGATGCGACGCTCGCTTCCTGCAATGCCTCTACAAGGGCTGCCAGGTCGCGCTGGCCGGCCTTGCGCGTCGTATCGACGGTCTGCTCGGTCTGGATCTGGCTACGGCCCGTTTCGGCGATCGAGATCCGTCCGCCCTTGCGGTTGCCGTCACCGTCACCGCTCTTGCCGTGCAGGCTGGCGACCGCGTTGGCGAAGTCGCTCTTCTGCGCTGCGCCCGTGGTCTTGCCCTGGGCGGCTTTGCCCTTGGAGGGTGTCTGCCCTTGCAGGACGCCGTTAATACCGCTGCCGATGGTGCTCAACTGCCTTCTCCTTTCAAGAGCGCGTCGATCGCGTCGAGCTTGGACCGGCCGCTCGACACGAAAGTGTCGAAAGCCGGGTCAACGCCCGCCTTCTCCTGCTGCTCTTTCTTCTCCGCCTCAGGCTCAGCGGCTGCGACCGGCGTTTCTTCCGTGCCTGCTGCGCGCGGATCCATTGCCCGGTCGGCCGTTTCGGCCTCATTCAATCCGTCATACGAGGGGTCCTCGCCCTCCGCCGGAAGCGTGGGATGCGTTTCCGGCACGATTTCTTCGATCGCAGCGCTCTGCGGCGCCCGCAGCACTTCCTCGGCCACGGCCTTTGCCGCCGCCTTCAGCGCCCGGTCCTTTGCTGAAAGCTTGTCGTCAGGAATGGCTGCGATGGCCTCCATGGCCGTCGCGACGTCACCCGAGGGAACAGAGGCCAGGCCCGAATAGAGATCGGCCAGAACCTTCGGCACGCTTTCGCCGTCGTCGGACAGCATCTGCGCGCGCGTGGCGGCGAGCGTGGCAAGCTTGTTCTTGCCGGTAATGGCGGCAAGACGCGCCATGCGCAGATAGACCTCGCGCTGGCGCGGCACATCCATGAAGGAGAGAACTTCCAGGATGTCTTCTTCCTTCAGCGCATCGAAATGGTCGACGGCCAGCTTCACGAAGAGATCGGCGAACTGGCTGGCATAGGGCGAGCGCAGGTAGCGGCGCGCATAGCGGTTCGCATAGACCATGCTCTTGTCGGTCCAGCCCGCCTCGCTGGTGATGAAGATCGAGCGGCGCAGCGCCGCCTCCTCGACGATCGTGCCGGGCGCGACGAGCCTCGCCCAGTCGAAATAGGTCAGCGCCAGCGCCGGATCCTTGCGGATGACGGAGTTGGCCGAGACGAGCGCGAGGTAGGGACCGACGCGCGACCGCTTGTATTCCGGAAAGATTTCCGCGAGCGATTTGACGCTCTGCGTGCCGCGGCCGGAGAGATAGGCGCGCAACGCATCCGTCAGGCGGGAATCGAAATGGCCGTCGACGTCCTTCTTGATCAGCAGTTCCAGCGTCTCGGGATTGCCGCCGCTCATCGCATAGACGAGCGCCGCATCCACATTGCGCGGATCGTCGAAAACCGAGGATTCCGCGGTACGCAGCCGGTCGTCGATGGTGGTCAGGAGAAAACGCTGCATCTCCATGGCCGAGTGATCGCCGAGCGCCACCGTGTCCTGCACATATTGCAGCGACCGGATCATCTTATAGGGCTCGAGATCCTCAGCACTATCCGCGCGCGCCGCCGCACCGGCACCGAGCGCTGCGCAGAAAACCGTACCCGTCAGGAGAAGGCGCCGCAAAAGACCCATCGATCAGCCACCCTCGGACTGGATGAGGATTTCGATACGGCGATTGGCATCCGCCATCGGATCGGCCGGGATCTTCAAGCGACGGTCGGCAAAGCCCGTGACCTGGCTCACCCGTTTTTCCTCAAGCCCGCCGCGCACCAGCATGTAATAGGCGCTCTGCGCGCGGTCCATGGACAGGCGCCAGTTGTCGTTCTTGCCGCCGGCAAAGGGCCGCGCGTCGGTATGGCCGCGGATGGCGATGGCACCCGGGCGGCTTTCGAGGATCTTGCCGATCTTCTCCATGGCCAGCACCATCTCGCGCTTGGGCAGCGCCGAGCCGATGTTGAACATGGGTGTGTCCATCTGGTCGGTGAGGCTGACCAGCAGGCCGCCTTCGGCGGGCGTCACGGTCAGGCCTTCCGCCAGCTTGCCGAGCGTGCCGATCTGCTGGGCGATCTCGGCCTTCAGCTTGTTGGCGTCGTCGTCTTCCTTGGTCTTCTTCTCTTCGGCAACCTTTTCGGCATCGGCAGCCTTGGCGGCCTCCGCCTTTTCGGCATCGTCCTTGGCAAGCGCTTCCTGCACGGTCTTGTCGCTGGAAACGGCAACCTGCGGGCTCGCCTTGCCTTCGCTGCCGGCACTGGTCGCCTGCGAAACCTCCACCTGTTGCGTCCAGAAATCGGGATCGAACGGGTCGCGATAGGCTTCGCCGCCGCTGGCGCCCGTCGCCGGGCCGGAATTGGCGGCACCGCCCTCGCCCTTGGCGCTCACATTGGCCTGCTGACCGACTTCCTGCGCAATCTCGGAGAGAACCGAATAGGGGTTCTCGAAATAGTTCGCCTCGGAATATTGCGTCTCCTCGCCCGCCGAGGTGCTTTCGTCCTTGCCGTTTTCGGCGCCGTTGCCGGCGGCCTGCTTCTGGCCGGCTTCCTTGGACTTGTCCTGCGTCGCCTCGCCTTCGGCGCTGTTGGCCGGCTTCTTCACCGATTTGTCGGCCGGCTTGTCGTCGGTCAGCTTGATCGGGTTGAAATAGGCGGCAACGGAAGCCTGCGTCTTCTCGTTGGCGGCATTGACGAGCCACATCACGAGAAAGAATGCCATCATCGCCGTCATGAAGTCGGCATAGGCGATCTTCCAGGCGGCCGAATGATGATCGCCGTCATGGTCGCCATGGCGCTTGACGATGATGATCTCGTTCTTGCCGTGGTGGTGATTTTCGCCTTCGCTCATGCAAGCACCTTGCGTACGGTGTCAGCCCAGGCTGCCATCCGCGTTACCAGGACGGTTTCGCCATACTCCACCGTCAGATCGACATCCTGTGTTTCGACATGCCGGAAGACCGGCGCGGGGTCGTCGAAACGCGCTTTCAATTGCTCGAAGAGGTTTGCCGGCCCCTTCACCGTGATCGTCACGCCCTCGCCATCCTGCAGACCTTCGGTGATCATGCGCGCGAGATCGCCGACGGCACCCTTGGTCAGGATCTGGTTCATGACCGGTGCCAGAACCTGCGCGGTCTGGGCGGCGACGACATCGGCCACCTCGCCCGTCAGCATCGAGAAGCGTTCGGCAAGCGCCATGGCGTAGTCCTGCTCGTAGCGCAGGCGCAGTGTTTCCAGTTCGGCCTTGTGCGCCTCTTTCAAGGCATCCATTTCAGCATCGAATTTAGTGTGAAGCTCCGCCTCGGCTTCCGAGCGCCCTTCCGCAAAGGCGGTGGCCCGCTCGGCCTCGATATCGACCGGCGGCAAGGCGAGCGGCATGGCGAAAGGCTCGGCGGCCACCATACTTTCGTCGTCGGAACCGAAGCTCGGCGGCTGGAAGGTCGGGGCCTTGGCGCGCGGGGGGGCGCCGAAGTCCTTCAGGTAGCGGGCGAGTTGTGCGCTCATGCGCCCTCTCCCTGCTTTACCGCGTGCCCGGCAAACGCAAACGAAGCCCGGCGGGTGAACCGCGGGCTGTTCGAACGCCTGCTCTTAAAAACACTGGAACCTGACAACACCGCTGACCTATCTCCACGGACACAGCGCCTTCCGGGAGGCGAAAGGCACACAATCTTCCTGATCGTGCCATCGAACCTAGGCGTTCAAACTTGTGCGAGGATGAAGATGAAGGGTGTTGGGCCGCGCCAGGGCAAGTCGCGCGGCCCAACCGCCCGCCCCGGCCGATGACCAACGGCCGGGTGGATTTCGAAACGCTCCCGCCCTTACTGGCGGAAGAGCTGGAGGATGTTCTCGGCGCTCGAATTGGCGATCGAGAGCGACTGGATGCCGAGCTGCTGCTGGGTCTGCAGCGCCTTGAGGCGGGTCGATTCCTCGTTCATGTCCGCATCGACGAGACGGC
>CBFGOD010000004.1:0-26626 GCA_965650295.1 uncultured Shinella sp.
AGGCGCGGCAGTTTCACCGACCAGGTGGTGCGCATCATCGGTCTCGTCGGCTATTCGGTGCCGATCTTCTGGCTCGGCCTCTTGGCGCTCCTCGTCTTCTATGCGCGCCTCGGCTGGGTCTCCGGCCCCGGCCGCATCGACGTGGTGTTCGAATATACGTTCACGCCCGTCACCGGCTTCTTCCTGCTCGACGCGATCCTCAACCGCGACTGGGCGGCGTTCCGGGATATCGTCTCGCACATCATCCTGCCGGCCTCGCTGCTCGGGTATTTCTCGCTCGCCTATATCAGCCGGATGACGCGCTCCTTCATGCTGAACGAGCTTGGCCAGGAATATATCGTGGCGGCCCGCGCCAAAGGCCTGTCGGAAACCCGCATCATCTGGGGCCATGCGTTGCGCAATGCGGCGGTGCCGCTCGTCACCGTCATCGCGCTGTCCTATGCCGGCCTGCTCGAAGGCTCGGTGCTGACGGAGACCGTCTTCGCCTGGCCCGGCCTTGGCCTCTACATCACCAATTCTCTGCAAAACGCCGATATGAACGCGGTGCTCGGCGGCACCATCGTCATCGGTTCCGTCTTCATCGCCATCAACCTGCTCTCCGACGTGCTCTACCGCATGCTCGATCCCCGAACGAGGTCCCGATGAGCGAGGCCACCATGACCCGCCGCGAATGGCTCCTGACCGACCGGCCGCAATCCCGGCTGCAGGCTCGGCTCGGCCGCGCCTATGTCGCCTGGCGGCGGTTTACCGCCAACAAGCTCGCCGTCATCGGCCTCGTCATCATCCTCGGCCTCGTCTTCCTGGCGATCTTCGCACCGCTGCTGGCACCCCATTCGCCTTATATCGGCGATCTCGCGAAGGCACGGCTGCTGGCGCCCGGAGCGGGACACTGGCTCGGCACGGATGACCAGGGTCGCGACATCCTCTCGCGTCTCATCTACGGTTCGCGGCTGACCTTGCAGGTCGTACTTTTGGTCGCGGTCATCGCCGCACCCATCGGCCTGCTGGTCGGCACGGTCGCCGGCTATGCGGGCGGCTGGGTGGATGCGGTGCTGATGCGTATCACCGATATCTTCCTCGCCTTCCCGAAGCTCGTTCTGGCGCTCGCCTTCGTCGCAGCACTCGGACCGGGCATCGGCAATGCCATCATCGCCATCGCCATCACCTCCTGGCCGCCCTATGCCCGCATCGCGCGCGCCGAGACGCTGACGGTGCGCAATTCCGATTACATTCAGGCGGTGCAGCTGATGGGCGCATCGCCCTGGCGGATCGTGCTGCGCCATATCATGCCGCTCTGCATTTCCTCGCTCATCGTGCGCGTAACGCTCGACATGGCGGGCATCATCCTGACGGCGGCCGGTCTCGGTTTTCTCGGGCTTGGCGCGCAGCCGCCGCTGCCGGAATGGGGCGCGATGATCGCGTCGGGCCGCCGCTTCATTCTCGATCAATGGTGGGTGGCCGCCGCTCCCGGTGTCGCCATCCTCATCGTCAGCCTCGGCTTCAACCTGCTGGGCGACGGCCTGCGCGATGCGCTCGATCCGCGCGGGAGCGGCCAATGAGTACGCTTCTCACCGTCGAAGACCTGCGCATCACCTTCCCGACGCGCACGGGCGTCATCGAGGCGGTGCGCGGCGTGTCCTTCACGCTCGGCCGCGAGCGGCTCGGCATCGTCGGCGAAAGCGGTTCCGGCAAGTCGCAGACCGGCCGCGCCATCATGGGCCTGACCGCCGAACACGGCATCATCGATGCCAAGCGGCTGGACTTCAACGGCATCGACCTCCTCAAGGCTTCCAAGGCAGAGCGGCGGGCGCTGCGCGGCAAGCGCATCGCCATGATCCTGCAGGATCCGAAATATTCGCTGAACCCGGTCATGACCATCGGCCGGCAGATCGTCGAGACGCTGCGCGCCCACGAACCGGTCGGCAAGGCCGAGGCGCGCAAACGCGCGCTCGACATGCTCGCCGCCGTGCAGATCCGCGATCCCGAACGCGTCTTCGATCTCTACCCGCACGAAGTCTCGGGCGGCATGGGCCAGCGGGCGATGATCGCCATGATGCTGATCGCCGGCCCGGAATTGCTGATCGCCGACGAGCCGACCTCCGCGCTCGACGTAACGGTGCAGCTCGACGTGCTCGCCATCCTCAACCGGCTGGTCGCCGAGCGCGGCATGGGGCTGATCTTCATCTCGCATGATCTGCGTCTCGTGTCGTCCTTCTGCGACCGCGTCATCGTCATGTATGCCGGCCGCATCGTCGAGGAGCTGCCGGCGGCAAAGCTCTCGGAGGCGCAGCATCCCTATACGCGCGGCCTGCTCAACTGCATGCCCGAGATCGGCGCGGATCGGCACCCGCTGCCGGTGCTCGATCGCAAACCGGAGTGGAGAACATGACGCCGGCTCTCGCCATTGACGGCCTCAGCGTCGAGTACGACGACTTCGTGGCGCTCGACGATGTCAGCCTGACGGTTGCGCCCGGCGAATCCTTCGGCCTTGTCGGTGAATCCGGCTCGGGAAAATCGACGCTGCTGCGCGCCGTCGCCGGTCTTGCGCCCGTCTCCTCCGGCACCATTACCGTCGATGGCCAGAAGCTCGGGGCCAAGCGGGACAAGAAGTTTTACCGCAAGGTCCAGATGGTTTTTCAGGACCCCTATGGCTCGCTGCATCCGCGCCAGACGGTCGACCGGCTGCTGCTGGAACCGCTGGCGATCCATGGTTTTGCCGATACCGAAGGCCGCATCGTGCGGGCGCTTGATGAGGTTGGGCTCGGGTCGAGCTTCCGCTTCCGCTATTCCCACCAGCTGTCCGGCGGTCAGCGCCAGCGCGTGGCGATTGCCCGCGCGCTGATCCTCGAACCATCCATCCTGCTGCTCGACGAGCCGACCTCGGCGCTCGATGCATCGGTGCAGGCGGAGGTGCTCAACCTGCTCGAACAGCTGCGCGCCACCCGCAACCTCACCTTCGTCATGGTCAGCCACGACTTGGCTGTCGTCACCCATATGTGCGACCGGCTGATGGTCATGCAGAGCGGCCGGACCGTGGAAGAGCTCGCCTCCGGCGATCTTGCCGCCCGCAGGGTGACGCAGGATTATACGCGGGCCCTTCTCACGGCCAGCGCGGGTTTTCGGCGCGATAGTGCTTAAAGCGGTTTGCTGCCGGAGGCCTGCATGCTAGGCAGGCGGCACTTTGTGACCGGATGAAGCCGATGACTGTTTCTTTCTACACTGACGCTATTGCGGAGCTGCGTGCCTTGTTTGCGGAGCTGGACCGCAATCCCGATCTGTTCCAGACCTTCGACGTGCGTCTGGAGCTGGCGGCTTCCGGCAGTCTCGTCGTCTACGAGACGAAGCGGCGCAAGGGCCAGACGGACAGCCTCTATTACGGCCGCCCGAGTGCAGACGATGCCAACCGCCAGATTTCGCAGGCTGCGGCCTTTGCCGCCATCGACCGCTTCTTCGCACTGGGCCAGTTCATTGCCCTGACGGGCGATGGCGGGCAGGCGCTCGATACGCAATACCCGCACTGTGCCGTCAACTTCTCCTATCGCAAGAAGGGGCACCCGGCGGCACGCTCCATGCTGATGGTCTTCGTCGGGTTCAACGACGAGGCGGATGCCGCGGATTATGTCGCCAAGGCGGAAAACTCCACGGCCTTCATTTCCCAGCGTCCGTACACTTCGGCGAAGGCTTACGAATGGAAGTGACGCGTCAGTGTTAGTTCACGGCGCAAGCCACGCACCGCGCCAAGTTGCACCATCCCGATCGAAGGCGCAGCGGATATGGTGTTCCGAGGACAGGTCGAGCCATTCAAGCCGGTTCAACCTCACCGTAACGAGCGCAAAACGAGCGTAGGGCTCTTCATCCGACGGTTCGCCGGCCTGCAAGGGTTGGCCGTTGTCATCGAGAACGGTTCCCGGCGCATGCGGTGCGTCGAACAGGATCAGTGTTCTCTCCCGAAGCGATTGCCACATCTCCAGCCTCTCCGCTTCATCGTCGCTGATCACGGCTTCACCGGAAAGGCGCAGCTGAACCGAGGCGGCCGGGTCGAAGCCGACAAGGGCGATTCGGGGATCGTTGCGGATCTCCCGGATCTTCGGGGAGCGCATATCAGTGACGAAGGACAGCGTGCCTTCGGGGGCATCGCAGCGCTGCAGCACGATGGTGCGAAGCTGCGGTGCGCCGTCGAGCCCCGATGTGGCGAGCTGAAGGAAGTTGAACGGCGAGCGGCTGGTCGCGGCAGCGCCGAGCTGGTCCCAGATTTTCGCCAGAAGGGTTGCCGTCACGCGTTGCTCCGCTGCATGTGTTTGCGATTTTCTAGCATGCGGCCCGTAAGCTGTCGAAAGAGTTCCTCTTTTTCCACGCGATAGAAAATCTGCTACGAAGGCAAACCACGTTCTCGCCCCGGATTCCTCTCATGGCCGACCGCATCGGAAAATTGCCGTCCCTCAATGGCGTTCGCGTCTTCGAAGTCGTGACGCGGCATCTGAATTTCCGGCTTGCGGCGGAAGAGCTTGGCGTGACGCAGGGCGCGGTGGCGCAGCAAATCCGCGGGCTGGAGGCGGAACTCGGCCTGAAGCTTTTCGAACGCCACCCCAGAACCCTGGCGATGACCGAAGCGGGGCGCAGCTATGTCGGCAGCATCCGCCGCGCGTTCGAATTGATCTCCGAGGCGACGGAGACCCTGCGGCCCGAGCCGCAGCATCTCACGATCAGCGTCACCCCGACCTTCGCCTCGAAATGGCTGATCCCGCGCCTGCCGGAGTTCACGGCGGCGCATCCCGACATCGACCTTCGCATCCTCGCGACCGACAGGATCGCCAACTTCCAGACGGATGCCGTCGATCTCGCCGTGCGCTATGGCCGCCCGCCTTTCGGGCCGGGCCTGCAAGCCGATCTGCTCTTCGAACACGTCGTGATCGCGCTCGGCAGCCCGTTGCTTATCGACAAATTCGGCGCGCCGGAATTGCCCGGCAATCTCGCCCGATATGCCCTGCTGCACGATGCGCATAATTTCTGGCCGCAATTCCTGGAGCTTGCCATGGGGCAGGCGGCACCGGTCACGGCGGCGAAGAACATCCGCTTCAACCAGACGTCGCTCGCGCTGGAGGCGGCGATTGGCGGACAGGGGCTGGCGCTTGCCAGCAGCTTCTTCATCGAGGAGGATATCGCGGCCGGCCGTCTCGTGCCGCTGTTTGGCACGCATTTGCGGGTCGGGGTGGATTTCTACGTCGTCGCGCCGCGAAAATCCCGGCACGCCGCCTCGGTCCAGGCCGTGCGCACCTGGCTTCTGCGGGAAAGCGCGGCGTTCAAGGGTATTTGATGCGATAGATTTTCTACAGGAAGAGCGGCGCATTTTTGTTTGGTCGCGGATGGGGTCGCCGTGCCAGAATGCGGGCAAGCAATCATTCGGGAAAGGATCATCCGATGGCAGAACAGAAGGTCGCATTGATCACCGCCGGCGGCAGCGGCATGGGCGCGGAAGCCGCACGGCGGCTGGCGGCAGATGGCTTCAAGATCGGCGTGCTCTCGTCGTCCGGCAAGGGCGAGGCGCTGGCGGCGGAATTCGGCGGCTTCGGCGTCACCGGGTCCAACCAGTCGAACGACGACCTGAAGCGCCTCGTCGATGGCGCCATGGAGCGCTGGGGCCGCGTCGATGCCCTGGTCAACAGCGCCGGCCACGGCCCGCGCAAGCAGATTCTCGACCTGACGGACGAGGACTGGCACACCGGCATCGATGTCTATTTCCTCAATGCCGTGCGCCCGACGCGTCTCGTGACGCCGATCATGCAGAAGCAGAAGTCCGGCGTCATCATCAACATCTCCACCGCCTGGGCCTTCGAGCCGAGCGCGATGTTCCCGACCTCCGCCGTCGCGCGCGCCGGTCTCGCCTCCTTCACCAAGATCTTCGCCGACACCTATGCGGCCGATAATATCCGCATGAACAACGTGCTGCCCGGCTGGATCGACAGCCTGCCGGCAACGGACGAGCGGCGCGACGGCGTGCCGATGAAGCGTTACGGCACGAGTGCGGAAATCGCCGCGACGATCGCGTTCCTCGCTTCCGACGGCGCGGCCTATATCACCGGCCAGAACATCCGCGTTGATGGCGGCATTACGCGCGCCATCTGATGCGCAAGGAGACGACGGCGCCGTGGAGGCGCTGTCGTCTAACGTCAGATGGCGGTGAAGCCGTTGTCGACGAAGAGATGGGTGCCGCTCACGAACTCCGACTCGTCGCTCGCCAGATAAAGGGCGGCGCGCGCGATATCCTCCGGCTCGCCGATGCGGCCCTGCTGGGCGGCCAATGCGGCGTCCGACACATCCACGCCGTAACGGTTCAGCGCCTCGATCTCGCGGTTGCCATGCGGTGTGCGCACGAAAGCGGGGCAGACGGCGTTGCAGCGGATGTTGCGATCGCGGAACTCGACGGCGATCGCGCGGGCGAACATATGCACGGCGCCCTTTGTCGTTCCGTAGAGCACCTCCATCGGCGTCGCCGCCACGGCCGAAATCGACGACGTGCAGACGATGGAGCCGCCGCCGGTCGCGATCATGCCCGGCAGCACCGCGCGCGTGACGAGGAACATCGACCGCACATTGACCGCTGTCAGTCGCTCCCACTCCTCGAGCGTGGTTTCAAGGAAGGGTTTTACGATGATCGATCCGGCGTGGTTGAACAGCACATTGGCCGCACCATAATGATCCTCGACGGCTTTGATGGCGGCGATGACGTCGCTTTCGTCCGAAACGTCGGCCATAAAGGCCTGCGCATCGCCGCCCTCGGCGCGGATGTCGCTTGCCGTCTCTTCCGCGGCCGCCGGATTGTAGTCGACGATAGCGACGCGCGCGCCTTCCCTGGCGAAGAGGCGCGAGGCAGCTCCGCCCATTCCGGTCGCGCCACCTGAAATAATTGCCGTCTTTCCTTCGAGCCTGCCCGCCATCGTTCCATGCTCCTCCAAGAGACCGGGGATGCGAGTCTTTGGAACCCGCCGTATTTTTACATCGCGAATTCCTCTGCCTCTCACGGCAGGAGTCAATGGGGAAGGCGCGTCAGAACGCCGTCGTTCACCGACATTCCGTGCCGCGATGTGGCGAAAGAAACCGTGCAACTTTAGGCACTTGTTCAGTATTCTTCCCTAACGTCAGGCAATCGTTCTGCATACGGGGATTTCGACGATGACCGTCGTGACGCTGGACCAGGTGGAGCGCCAGAGGGCGCGGGGCTTCCGTTTCCTGCGTTTTTCCCCCGAAATCGAAGCGCGCTTCCGTCAGGATTACGCAGCCGAGCGCGTGCGGCTTGCCGTGATCTGGGGCATCATCGGTACGCTGATCTACGATCTCGTCTATTTCGGTGATCGAACCATGATGGCGGATGTCTTTTCCGGCCTCGTCACCGTTCGCTTCTTCATCTTCACGCCCTTTGTGATCGCCTGCATTCTTGCGGTGCGCCGCTGGCCGAATGCGTTTCTTTATGACGTGCTTTCGGTCGCCATCGCCGTGCTCGGCGTCACGTTGCCGATGGCCGTTGCGACGGAAAGCGCCAGCCCCTACCTTTTCGTCTACCAGAACGGCAATTCGGCTGCGTTCCTGTTCTTCGTCATCGCGTTGCGACCGCGCTTTCCGGCCATCCTCATCGGTCTTGTGCTGATGTGCGCCTCGCACTTCATCACGACGTCGCTTACCGGCGCCTTCGATGCCGTCACCTATTCCGGCATCATCACCTTCTACGTGACGCTCTCCATCTTTCTGGCGGTCAGTGCCTATTTTCTCGAGCAGAAGGATCGGCAAAGCTTCCTCAACCAGCTGCGCGGCAGCCTGCTGTACCAGCAGCTGGAGCACAATGCCGACCGCGACGAACTGAGCGGGCTCTTGAACCGCCGCTCGCTCGCCCGGGTACGCGACACGCTTTGGAGCGACGCATCTTCCAGCATCGCCGCGATCCTGCTCGATATCGACCATTTCAAGCGCTTCAACGATGTGCACGGCCACATTGAAGGTGACGCGTGCATTCGTGCGGTCTCGCAATGCATCCGCGGGAGTGCGGATGACGGCGCCTATGTGTTTCGCTTCGGCGGTGAGGAAATTCTGGTGCTTTCGGTCGGCCATACCTCGCTGCAGGCGCTCGCGCAGGCGGAGCGCATCCGCGCCGCGATCGAGGGTCTCTCCATTCCCCATCGCGGCCTTGAAGAGGGGTGCGTGACGGTCAGTCTGGGGGTCGCGATGGCATTCCCGCCCGTGACGACGCTGGAGCGCCTTTTGCAGGACGCCGACGCTGCGCTCTACGAAGCCAAGCGCCTCGGGCGCAACACCGTCACGCTCGCGGAAGGGCTCGTACTTTCCGGTCGCGGCGATAGCGCCGCCGCCTGATAATTCATCGTTGCGACAAGAATTGGGAGGTTTCCGCCGACCGGCGGGGTCTTTGGGTAAAGATTGCCTGATTTCTGCGCAGAAACTTTATTACTTATTAAGTTAAATAACGCAGCGTCGGCAACACCCTTTTGCAACCATCGCCGGTATCTTGGCGAAACAGGACCGACCCCATGGCCTCAACCTCTGCTGTGCGTGCGAAATCATCCCGTTCCCTGGCCGTCAAGTTGCTCTCCGTAAGCACGGTCGCCATTGCGTGCGTTCTGGCACTGACCTTCCTCGTCGTCATTCTCCAAGTGCGCGAGCGCACCGTCGCCGTCACGCTGAAGCAGGCGGAAGCTGAGGCCGAGGCGACGGCCCAGGCGATGAGCGGCAAGATCGATGCACTTTCCAGCGCCACGCGCGGTTTTGCAGGCCTCGTCGAGCGGGGCGTCGCCGCAGGCAAGCTTGATCGCGCCACGATCACGTCCATACTGCCGGCGCAGGTCGAAAAGTTCGATCTCGCCTTCGGGGCTTGGATCATCGACACCGAACAGGGGCTGGACGGTAAGCTCGGACCAAAGGACGATGCGGCACAAGGCACAAATGCGAGTGGCGTCTTCACGCCCTATTGGGTCCGCGGGGCGGGAGGCATGGAGCTGTTGCGGCCCAATGTCGATCGTAATGCGGAATATTACCGCCTCACTGCCACGAGCAAGAAGGGCGCTGCGACCGAACCCTATGAAGACCCCACTGCCAACAATGTTCTGATGATGACCGTGACGCAGCCTGTCATCATCGATGGTCGTCTTGCCGCCGTCACGGGTCTTGATATCGCCCTCGGCTCGCTTGCCGACTCGCTCAAGTCGGAACGCCCCTTCGGCGAAGGCCGCGTCTACCTGCTTTCGGGCACAGGCAAATGGCTGGCGGCACCCGATGCGTCACAGGTGATGAAGGATTATGCGGCTGAAGGCACCGACCAGGTGAAGGCCGCGCTTGGCGACGGCAAGACCGTCACGCTGCAAGATGTCGTCGGCAGCGATGGCGGTTCGGTCTACCGCGTCGTCTATCCGTTCGATCTGCCGGGTCTCAATGCCCGCTGGGCCGTGGCGGTCGATGTGCCTGTGGCGGCCGTTTCGTCCGTCGTCAACGAGCAGACGAAAATCCTTGTAATTGGCGGCATGTTCATTCTGGCTGCCGTCATCGGCTCTCTTCTTTTGGCCGTGCGCGCTTTCGTACAGCGGCCGATGGCTTCGTTGCTCGGCGATGTCGGGCGCATGTCCGAGGGCCAACTGGAACAGCCGGTCGCCGGACGCGAACGCAGCGACGAGATCGGCAAGGTCGCCGTTGCGTTAGAAGCCTTCCGTCATCGCCTCGCCGACGGCCACCGTCTGGAGGTCGCCAGCGCCGAGCAGCGCCAGCAGAGCGAAAACGAACGGCGTCAGACCGAAGCCGAGCGCGCCCGCGCCGCCGAGGAACAGCGCAAGGTCGTCGAGGCGCTCGGCCGCGGGCTTGCAAACCTCGCGCGCGGCGATCTCACCAGCCGCATCACGGAGGCTTTCCCGCCGTCCTATGTGGAACTGCGCGACAATTTCAACGACACGATGGACAGCCTCGAACGCACCATTCAGCAGCTGAACCACACCGTGCATTCGTTGAATGCGGGTATCGGCGAGATCAGCCGCAGCTCGGACAACCTGTCGCGTCGCACGGAGCAGCAGGCTGCAAGCCTCGAGGAAACGGCTGCCGCGATGAACGAGATTGCCGAGCAGATGCATACCAGCACCCGCAACGCCGGCGATGCCGCATCGAAAGTCAACGAGGCCTGTTCGGATGCCGATCGCTCCAACGCCGTCGTGCGCAAGGCGATCGCCGCGATGGAAGGCATCGAGGATTCCTCCAACAAGGTCAGCCAGATCATCGGTGTCATCGACGAGATCGCCTTCCAGACCAACCTCTTGGCGCTGAATGCCGGCGTGGAAGCCGCCCGTGCCGGTGAAGCCGGCAAGGGCTTTGCCGTCGTGGCGCAGGAGGTGCGCGAACTCGCCCAGCGCTCCGCCCAGGCGGCCAAGGAAATCAAGGCATTGATCTCCGCTTCCAGCGCGCAGGTCCAGGAAGGCGTGTCGCTGGTCGGCGAGACCGGCGATGCCCTGACACGCATTACCGACAAGATCCTCTCCGTCAACAAGCTGATCCAGGACATTTCCGCATCGTCACGCGAACAGTCGTCCGGGCTTCAGGAAATCAACGTCGCCGTCAACAATATGGACCAGGTGACGCAGCAGAACGCCGCCATGGTGGAGGAGACCACCGCCGCTGCGAACCTGCTGAACGACGAGGCACACACGCTGCGCGACATGGTGATGCGCTTCTCCGTCAGCAGTTCCGGTGAAGCTCCGCGCCACCGCGCCGCTGCCTGAAGCAAAATCAGACCATCCCGCGAGCGTCATC
This sequence comes from uncultured Shinella sp., assembly GCA_965650295.1. Lineage (GTDB taxonomy): Bacteria > Pseudomonadota > Alphaproteobacteria > Rhizobiales > Rhizobiaceae > Shinella. The sequence goes on from CBFGOD010000004.1 coordinate 10,792, forward strand.
ATGCGCTTGCGGGACAACTGTCCTCGACTGTTGAACCGCGTTGAAACGGCATTCCGGCGGGTTCTGGCATTCTGCCGGGCTCGTGCGGCTGTCAGCCCGTCATGCCTTTCATGCTGTCGGTGTAATATTGCTCGTAGAGGTCGCGGTATTGCTCCGCGCCGCCTGCGTCGCTGTAGCGGGCCAAGGCTGTCATATCGGTCTTGTTGAGAATGACGCCGAGGGTTTTTCCCTCGATCCGGTGTTCGGCCGCCAACAGGTCGCGTACGAAATTCGCGGATGTCTTGCCCCATTCGACGACAAAAAGAAAACCATCCGCCAAAGGCTCGAAGGCTTTCGCATCGACCACCGGGCCAAGCGGCGTCAGATCGACCACGACATAGTCGAAATTCTGCCGTGCCTCGTCGATCAGCTGCTTCATCGCCGCCGAAGACATCAGCTCGTTCGCTTCATGCCGGCGGGCCTCGCCGGGCCGCAACGCAATCGGCAGAATGGCGAGCTGCGAGCGGCGGTCGGTCTTGACCGCCTGCATCCAGGGAATTTCCCCGCGCAGCACTTCGACAAGGCCAATCTGCGGGGTCGGCTTCATCATGGTGCTGAGACCCGGCCGGCGGACGTCCGCATCGATCAGCAGCGTGCGCTTGCCGCTGACGGCAAGGAGGGCTGCGAAATTGGTCGCAACGGTGGACTTGCCTTCGCCCGGCAGCGCGGAGGTGACGCCGATCACACGGTTCTGCCGGCCATGCAGCATGGTTTCGGCGGCAAGTTTTGCGTTGCGCAGCGTTTCGGCGAAGGCCGAGCCCGGCGCATCCAATACCACGCGGGTCATGCGCTCGAGCGGGATGACGTCATCGTCGCCGGTGCCGGAGGGTGGCTCTGCCTTGACCGCTTTCGCGCCGATCATCGCCGGCTTGCGCTTCTTCTGTGCGCCGCCGACGAGCGGCAGGTAGCCGAGCGGTTTCAGGCCCAGAATGGTGCGAACATCGTTTTCGAGACGGAACGCGCGCTCGCGCATTTCCTGCACGAAAGTCAGCGCGCCGCCAGCCATAAGGCCCAGCACCATCGACAGGCCGAGCACCATGGTCTTGCTGGGGCTGGACGGCGAGACGGGCACGCCCGCATCGGAGATCACGCGCGCCTTTGCAATCGGGAAGGACTGCTTCTGCGACGCCTGCTCGAAACGGCTGAGATAGCTCTCCGACAGCGCCTTCAGCGCGGTCGCCTTCTGTTCAAGCTCGCGCAGGCGCACCGAAGAACGGTTCGCCTCGGCATTGTTGCCGGCGACCTTCTTGATGTTTTCCCGAAGCGAGGATTCGCGTGACCGGGCGACGTCATATTCGTTGCGGTAGCTTGCCGTCAGTTGCTGGAGTTCGCGGTAGATTTGTCCGGCGAGGTCTTCCTTCTCGGCCCGCAATGCGGCTGCCTGGGGATGATCCGCACCAAAGTTCTTGGTGATGTCCCCGGCGCGCTTAACCACGGAATTGTAGCGGCCGCGCAGCTCCTGAAGGGCCGTGGCATCGGCGCCCTGGGCGGGAATGGTCGCATTGTCGATGGCCTTGTCCGGCCCCTGCTCGACGATCGCCTTGAATTGCGCATAGCGGGCCGACGCGCTGGCGGCATCGGCCTGGGCCAGGATGAGCTGGCTGTTGAGATCGGCCAGCTGCTGTTCCGACATCAGCTCACCGCGCGCGGTGGTCAGGCCGTTTTCGGCGCGGTACTGCTCCACTTCGAGGGCGGCTTCCTGCGCACGCGCCTGAATATCCGTCAGCCGCTCCTGAAGCCAGCCGGATGCCTGTTCCGTCGCGGTGAAATTGGCGCTCAGCTGGTCTTCGAAGAAGGCTTCCGCATAACGTTTGGTAATCGCGGCAGCAAGCTGCGGATCGGTCGAGCGGAAGGAGACGGCGAGCACGGCGCTTCGCGACACACGCTCCACCGTCAGCGCCTGTTGCAGCACCGCCGCCGCCTTTTCGCGGCGGCCGCTGGCAAGGGCCTCCTCGGAGGCTTGCGGCCCGGCATCACCGAAGGACGTCAGTGACCTGATCCATCCCTTGGTGATCGCGACGGGCGATTGCGGCGGATTGGTGATGGTTTCGTTATCGGCAAGTTTCAGATCGTCGACGACACGCAAGGCAAGACGGCCGGATTTCAGAATCTCGGCGGCGCTGGCGATGCGCATATCGACCTGCTGGCTGCTTTGCGGCGCAGGTTCGCTTTCCTCCGCATAGCGCGACAGGTCTTCGTCGAGCAGGATCTGCGTCATCGACGTGTAGACCGGTGTTGCAAACACGAGATAGGCCACGCCCAGCGCCACGGCGAGCGCGACCGAAAGGCCGATCAGCCGCGCCCGGCGAACGAGGATCGTCAGCAAGCGGTTGAGATCGATGAAGCTATCGGACGGATCCGGTTCCCGTCTCAGGATGCTGCTGTGCGGTACGGTGCGTTGGTGCATGGGGCTCCGTTCTGCCTTTCGGCGCGATGGAAACTCTGTCCTCCCGAAGGCGGCCCCGGATCCTCCCATCCGGGGCCTTTGCATTATGCCGCGCGAATCCGGCCCTCATGCGACGACATCATGTCGCGAAGGGATTGATAGACGGCGCCGCCGATATCCGGCCGCGCGAGCGCGAAGGCGACATTGGCCTCGATGAAGCCGTGCTTGGAGCCGCAGTCATAGGTCCGCCCCTCATAGACATGGGCGTGGAAGGGCTGCGTTCCCGAGAGCTTCAGCATGCTGTCCGTCAGCTGGATCTCGTTGCCTGCGCCGCGCTGCTGGCGGGCGAGATGGCCGAAGATTTCCGGCTGGAGAATGTAGCGGCCGTTGAGGAAAAGATTGGAGGGCGCATCGCCCACCTGCGGCTTCTCCACCATATGCGTGACGGCAAAACCGTGCTGTACGGCAGCGCCCTTGCCGACGATGCCATATTGCGAAACTTCGTCCGGCGCGCATTGCTCGACGCCGACGACATTGCCGCCGACCTCCTCATAGAGATCCATCAGGCCGGCGAGGCAGCCGCGGACGCCAAACGAGATCATGTCGGGAAGCAGGAGCGCAAAGGGTTCGTCGCCGATCAGGTCGCGGGCGCACCAGACGGCATGGCCAAGCCCGAGTGGCGCCTGCTGGCGGGTGAAGCTGACAGAGCCGGCTTGCGGCAGGAGTTCGCCGAGCTCGCGGACCTTGTCGTCCTTGCCGGACTTTTCGAGCGAGGAGATCAGTTCCGGCGTGTCGTCGAAATGGTCTTCGATGACCTGCTTGTTGCGGCTGGTGACGAAGACGACATGTTCGATGCCGGCCTCGCGCGCCTCGTCGAGGGCATATTGCACGACGGGGCGATCGACGATGGTCAGCATTTCCTTGGGCATGGCCTTGGTGGCCGGCAGGAAGCGGGTTCCGTTGCCGGCGACGGGAATGACGGCCTTGCGGACGGTTCTGGTTCGCTCCATGGCATTATCCTTTGTTCTTGAGCGCGAGATCCTGCGCTGTCGCTGGGGAGGAGGCCGCGTGGGGCGCGACCGTCTTGCGATGGGATGGCGTCACGAGACGATGCCACCGGGCGGCAACCGGCATCGCCAGATGCCGGAGTGCGACGGGATCGCCGAGCGCCACCTTGAGGGCAGGCCCGAACGAACGGTTCTTGAGATGCTGGACGAGTGCCAGGAAGGCACGCGTTTCCTGAAGGTTGCGCGTGCGGCGGCGTTGGGCACTGCCGGCGGCACCCGTCGTCAGCGGGAAGCGGGCGAGAAAACGCTGGTCGCCGGCAAGCATCGCCTCGACGTGATGCCGGTGCAGCACCCGCGAAATCGAGCCTTCGCGTATATGATAGACATAACCGGCCGCCGGCGAGACCACGCACCGGCCACCGGCGGCAAGGGCGGAGGCGAACAGCAGGTAGTCCTCGCCGATCCGCAGTGCCTCGTCATAGGCTAAATCGTTGTCCTCGAGGAAGGCGCGCCGGAAGATCGGCTTCATATAGCCGAAATTGTGCGTGCTGCGGAAAATCCGGTTGGAATCGATGAAATCAGGAAGCGTGATCTGCGGCGTTCGGGCCAGCAGGTCGTCCGGGAACATGGCTTCGATCCGGCCGTCCAGGTGCAGGACGAAAAGATTGTCGACGGCGAGTGCGGCGTCTTCATGCTCGGCTGCCGAAATCATGCGGCAAAGCCGCCCGGGCTGCATCGTATCATCCGCATCGAGCACGGCGATCCAGCGCCCGCGCGCGGCGGCAAAACCGGCATTGCGCGCGCCGCCGGGGCCGCGATTGCGGTCCAGAGCGAGCAAGCGGACGGCCGGATCACCAAAGGCCGCGACAGTGGCCCGCGTCGTGTCCGTCGATCCATCATCGGCGACGATCACCTCGACCGTCACGCCCTGTTGTGCGAGGGCGCTTCTGATGGCGCGCTGGATCGTATCGGCCGCATTATAGGCGGCGATGACGATGCTGACATCGGGGCCGGTCATTGGGCCGTCTCCAGCTTGCCGTAGGGTTCGATGGCACGCGCACCGAACAGGCCGCCGATGGCGCCCGCATGCAGCAGGCCGCGCAGCAGGAACCGGTTGCGGCGAATGGGGAAAAGCGCGAAGGCGGCAGCGCCCGTGAGGCAGGTGGCGCATTTTGCGCCGGCAAGGGCTGCGGCCTTGATGCGCGCGAAGCCGTCACGCCGCTCGGCAAGCAGCCGGCCATGCGTCTGGCCCATGCGCAGCCGCCGCTGGGCGAGCCAGGTGAAGCGGGCGCGCGCGGCGGGTACGGGCTCCTCCACCCAGGCATCGGCGGCAAAGACGATGCGGCCACCCGCATCGTAGACGCCGCTGAAGAAGGCGGAATCCTCGCCGCCGCTGCGGCCGAGCGAAAGATCGAAACGGCGACCGGCGATCGACGGCGCGGCAAGCCGAATCAGCACGTTGCAAGTATAGCCGGTGCGGATCTCGCCCTTCACCCAGACGGGGCGTGTCGCGTGGAAATCACCACGCCGCATCCAGTCGGGTGTGCCCGGCGCGTAGAGCGCGCGAACAGGGCCGAGCACGACATCCGCGCCGTTCAGTTCCGCCGCGTAAAGCAGCCTGGCCAGCCATTGCGGCTCCACCGTCTCGTCGTCATCGACGAAGGCAAGGAAATCGGCGTCGCTGTGATCGAGGCAGGCGTTGCGGGCGATGCAGATGTTGCCGGCCGGGCAATGGACATAGCCGATCTCCATCGGCATCCAGCCCGCGGCGGCCTCGACGCGCGGATAGGCGCTTGGCTCGATATCATTGTCGGCCACGATGATGCGAAGGCTGACGCCCTCGGGCACTTTCAGCGTCGCGAGCGATGCGAGCGTTTCCGTCAGGATCTCACGGCGGAAGGTGCAGACGGCGATATCGATGCGCAGGGGCGTGTTCATGCCGGCAGCCTCCGCTGGCGGATGTCGAGCAGTTCGCGCCAGAAGCCGGCCGACCAGGCGAAATGCATGATCATGGCGGAGACGGCGGCCAATGGGCCATAGGGGTTGCGCTGGCCGAGCGCCATCCAGGCGCCATAGCCGAGGCAGGCGGCGGCCCACAAAACGAACGGCACTGCGGCAATCCAGGTGAGGGCGGCCAGGAACGCTCCGACGGCGACGGGCGCCACCATCAAAGGCAGCAACTGGCGAAGGCTCGGGCGCGCGCGGTGCTTCAGGAAGTTGCGCGCCCGGCCGCGGCCATAGCCGAAATATTGTTTGAAGAGCGGCAGCGCACTCGAACGCGGATAGTAGATCATGCTGGTGCGCGCCGTCATCCAGATGCGGTAGCCTGCTTGGTGGAGACGGTAGTCGCACTCGGCATCCTCATTGGCGGTGAAGCTTTCGTCATAGCCGCCAACGGCGCGAAAGGCGGCGATGCGCATCAGCGCATGATGACCGTGATCCGCCCAGTGGCTCGTCGCTCCCACGCGATGTTTTGCCCCGCCATTGCCCAGCACAGAGTTCTGCGCGACGGCGGTCGCCTTCTGGAACGTGCCGAAGCCGACGGTCTGCATGGCCACCACGACGGAATCCGCCCCCGTCTCCAGCGCATCCTCAACCAGCACCCGGCAATAGTCTCTGGGATAGGTGCCGTGCGCATCGATGCGGATCATATAGTCGTGCTCGACGCCGAAGGTCTCGATGGCGAGGTTGATGGCGGCACTCTGGATGCGCTTGGGATTGTCGAGCACATGCATTTTCGGCAGGCGGGCGGCGAGGCTGCTGGCGATATCCCGCGTGCCATCCGTGCTGCCGCCATCGACGACGACCAACGTCGCGTTGAGCTCCGCAAGCGTCGGCTCGAGCTGGCTCACCAGCGATTCGAGATAGGGTGCCTCGTTAAGGCAAGGGATCACGATCAGGCAGCGCACGGCTGCGACTTCGTCAACGGTCATGGCAATCCACCTTGTTGGCGACGAGGGAGGAAACGGGTTGCGACGCTGCCGCCTGGCCCGTCGGCTGGCGCAGGCCCGCGAGGCGCTGGACGAAAGCGGCACAGTCATCACGGTCGAGGATCCAGGGACGCGGGCCGCTTTCGACGAGATTGGCATGAAGTGCCTGATAGGCCGCCGCATCGACGGCGGAGAGGCGGTCGGTCAGGGTTTCGAGCCGTGCATCGGAAAGCGTGATGCCGACGCCGTGTTTGCCGGCCAGTCGCGCGGTCTCGGTTCCCGCAAGAACGATCGGCAGGGCACCGTGGCGGCAGCTCTCGTAAAGCCGGTTCGGTAGGAGCCAAAGCGAGTTCTGCCCCTCCTCGAAGAAGTCGATCGCCCAGGCAAAATCGACGTCCGAATAGATGGCGGAAAGGTCTTCCGGATTGCGGTAGGGACCCTCGAAACGCAAATAGGGTTCGCGGGCGACAAGGCCGTCGAAATCATCAAATTCGTTGCGCGCCGGCCGGCCGCGCAGAACTACCTCGAAGCGCCCCTCCATGCGTCGTGTAAAGGCGGCGAGCAGATCGAGCGACTTGCGGCAGCGGATCGCGCCGAACCAGCCGATGCGCCAAGGCGCGCCGGATGGCCGCGCGCGGGCAGGGATGGCGGTTTCGCCGCCATCGAGTTCCAGAACCCGGTTTTCAAGGAGATGAACCGGCGCGCGAATACCGGAAAGCGGCTTGAAATAGTGTTCCACGAAGGCAGGGGAACTGGTGACGAGGAGGCTTGTGTTGCCGCCGAAATAGCGTTCCGCCGTGCGCAGGGCCTTGCCGGCCAGGCCGTCTTTCAGCAGCAGGCGGTGGATGTCGAGGCATTCATAGGCGATCGGTACGCCACCGAAATGTTCGGAAGCGCGACCCGCCAGCGCCAGCATTTCGAGATTGCGGGCGAGGATGACATCCGGCCGGGCGATGCCGGCGAGCCGCCGTGGAAGTTTTGCTGCGGCAACAGCGACGGCGGCGACGCGTTGCCCGAAGCGGGCATCTGCGGTCGCGCCGAGTTCCAGCGGCGCGATGCCCTCGATATCGGCGAGCCGGTTTTCGCCGCGACGGAAGCCGGCAAGCGTGACCGCCGCGCCACCGGCCACAAGCATCAGCACCCGCCGGCGGACGGCAGGATCGGAAAGGTCGTGAACGAGATACAAAACCCTGAGCATCGGCCTGTCCGTCAATTCGCGAGGCAGGCGACGGAGCCGTCGAACTGGCAGGCATCACCCTCGGCAGTGAAGGCGAGGCGTTCGACATCGAGTGTCGCCTTGCCGGCAAAAGCGAAACGGCCCATCCAGTCGGACAGCGTGTCGGTGCCCCAAAGCGAGAGGAAGATCTTCTGGGCATTTGTCGGCAGTTTCGCGGGGTCCGTCACCTCGTGCACCAATGCGCCGTTGAGGTAGTAGCGCAGGCGATCCTTCTGCCAGACGAAGGCGTAGTCGTTGAAATCGCTGTCTGCGCCGCCTTCCACAGGCAGCAGCTTTTCGTTGCCGCCCTTGCCGGCAATATACTGGTTGACCTGCACGCGGGCTGTATCCTTGCCGAGAACCTCGAAGTCGATCTCGTCGTGCGGTTTCTTGTCGGCGGGGCCGATATAGCTGAAGAAAGCCGAGTTGAGACCCGACCCCGTCGCAGCCTTCATGCGCACCTCATAGGTGCCGTAGCCGTAGCGTTTCCGGGTCTGCACCTCGCCGCAGGAATATTGCCGTTCACCCGCCGGCTTGGCGTCGAAAGAGAGGGTGAGCTTGCCGTCTTCAACCGCCACCTGGTCCTTCGACCATGTGCAATTCTGATGCTTGCCGTTGTTCCAGCCGTCGGAAATATACCAGCGGGCGCTATCGAGCGTGTCGAATTCCTCGACGAAGGACGTACCGTTTGCACCCTCCTGCGCGGCGAGCGGGCCGGCGGATGTCAAAAGCATCGTGGCACAGAGGGTCTTTTTCAGGGAAATCGTCATGTTCACCTCCGTTGGGCGATGGAGCCATCGGGCTTCATCTGCGGATGGCTGGCCACAGGCCGTTTCTGGCCGCCTGCACGGCGGCCGGTGAGAATGGCGGCAAGTGCCGGTGCAAAGCGCCGTGCCGCAGCATGGGTCGAAACGAGGATGACAAGCGCCAGCACCGGGCTTGCCGCGTAAAACAGCGGGTAATCGGCAATATCGAGCCGGTTCCACACCATCCAGAACAGGATGAGCAGCGGATAGTGGCCGCAGAAAATCCAGAAGCTCAGGCCTCCCAGCCGCGACAGTGCCCGGCCGGCGCCGGTTTGGATGAGCAGCGCCGAGAGCGCCCAGGCGCCGAAAATCCCGGCGATCGCCGCGAGGCTGCGCAGCATGTCGAGCCAGACCGGAAATTCCGGTCCGAAGGCATAAAGCACGAAGGAAAGCAGAACAGCCATCGCTAGAACGGCCGCGACGACCGGGCTCGCGAAGCGGTCCATGCGCGTGATGTCGACGCGGTGGAGCGCCATGGCGACGCCGAAGCTGAAGCCGAAAAGGATGGATTTCTTCAGGAAGATACCATTCGGCAGCGGCAGAACCGCATAGGCCAGCATCAGGGCAAGCACGGTGCGCGGATAGCGCAGGACAAAAAAGGCGATGAGCGGCGATAGCAGAAGGCAGAGCAGCAGGTCGCGCAGGAAATAGAGCGGGATATTGATCGGCCAGGTCTCGATGGCGAGGCCGAAATTGATCAGATCACGCGAGTCGGCATTTACGACGTCGGGCAGGTAGCCGAAGCCGATGCCGCGCGATTGCGCTGCGTAGACCAACACGAGGAACGCCGTGTTCCACAAGAGGAATGGCAGGAAGATCGACGACGCCTTACTGCGCAAGATCTTGCGATAATCGAAACCCTCGAGGCCGCGATGAAAGAGCAGGTAGCCGGAGATGGCGCTGAGACAGGGCACGCCGATGCGGAACAGGCTGTCGGCGAGGAAGGCGCGCAACCAGTCGAGCCCGCCGAATGTGCCCAGATAGGGGTTCGTTGCCGGGTCATAGGGAACATGCACGAAGATGATCCCCGATATCAGTACGATGCGCATCAGATTGATGCGCGCTGAAACGGTCGCGTCGATAGTCACGATGTCCGTCACCCCTCTGGTGAGCCGATCCCCCCGGACGGCGTTCAAACAAGAGCAGACTGGAGCCTACGAAGAGGAGTGTGGGCGACGGGGCGGCAAAAAATATGGCGGCGCAGCAAAATTATCGGCGATCAAGGTTGCATTGCAGCATATGTGGCGCCGTCGATGGCGTGTGAGCGCCCTGTGTTTTTGCATCCGCAACGATGTTCGATCCCCGGTCCCGCAATACTTAAAAGCCCATTCGAATATACTGATCCAGCCGCAATTTTTGGGTGCAGAAAGCATCGAAAGTTTTTTGTGGTTCCGCAGGTTCCCTGCCGAAGATCGACGCGATTGCGGCGGTGATCAGCCGAATTGGGGCAGTCTCAAGGCACGCCTGCGACAACGGCGGTTTTCGGCCGGCGGACGAGATCGACGAGTTTTTTCAAGAGCGGACGCTCGGTGAGGATCGTCAGAACCGCGTAGATCGCGCCGCCGAGCGCGATGCCGAGGCCGACCTGCAGGACCGGATGGAAATGCTGAACGAGATAGTGGTCGAGCGCGGCGCGCACGGCGATGGCCATCAGCGCAGCCGTCAGCATCGGGCGGATCGAGCGGTAGAAGCCGGAGAGAAAGGGTGTCTCGTCCACGCGGAAGACGACCCAGGAATAGCCGATGAGCACGACGGTGTTGACAAGGCAGAGTGCCACCATCGCCTCGATCAGCGTGCCGTTATAGGCGCCCCAGGCGACCGCCGCGGTCGTTGCAACGGCGCGGCCTATCGCCCACCAGAACAGCGCCCCGCCATGGCCGGAGCCTTTCAGATAGGGAATGAAGGTGCTGCAAGGGGTCAGCAGGCCCTTGGAGAGCGCGAGCAGGCCGAGCACAGGCCAGGCGGCGGCCCATTGCGGGCCGAACAGCAGCAGCATGGAAGGTTCGGCAAGCGCCCAGAGGCCGAACATCATGGGCGCGAGCAGCAACGTCGTCACCTGCGTGCTCAACATCAGCGCCTGCGACCGGCGCTCGCGATCGTGCATCATCGCACTGAAGGCGGGAAACAGTACGCCCATAACGCCCGACAGCACGACCTGATTGGGAATGCTGGAGAAGCGGTTGGCGGCGGAATAGGCGCCGGCATCGGCAAGGCCGAGGAAGCGTGAGATCACGACCATGGGGGACTGGAAGGTAACGAAATTGGCGACTTCCGAGCCCATCAGGCCAAGGCTGAAGCGTGCCAAACGAATGACGCCTTCGGCTCGAAACCGGAAGCGTGGCAGATAGCGTGAGACGAAAAACAGGCCGGCAAGCCGGATGACGCCGGCGACGAAAAGCTGCGCGACCAGCGCCCAGACGCCGAAACCGGCCAGTGCCAGGATAACGGCGACGATCGCCGCAATCGATTCGGAGATCATGCTCCATAGCGCGTCCCGGCTGAACTGCATGCGCCGGGCGACCAGCGCATAGGCCACGTCGCCGGCAAGCTGGAGCGGAATGAGCAGGCACATGAGGCGCAACAGATAGGCTGCGTCCGCCGCACCGAACCAGCCGGCGAGCGGTTCGGCCCAGATGTAGAGCCCCGCCGCCATCAGGCAGGCGAAGGCGAGATTGGCCCAGAAAACCGAGTGGATCGTCTCCTCGTCTTCCCTGGTTTCGAGGATCAAGGCGGAGGCGAGACCCGCCCCGCCGATCATTGCGAGGAACTGCACGACGGCCAGTGCGACGGCCACGCCGCCGAACTCCTCGGGCGTCAGCAGCCGGGCCAAAATCGGCACGGTGACAAATTTAAGCCCGAATGTGCTTGTCTTGGATAGGACACTCCAGCCGACATTTCGGGTGACCGACTTGGCATTCACGGACTGGGACATAGCGGGATCCTGTATCGCAATAGGAGCTTTGACGACGACGACAAGCCTGCGCCGGAAACGGCCGCGCCCCGGTGGGAGGAGACCAGACGAACGTCTTTCTAGAGAGAACACAGGGACGAAAAAATGGCGAAGCTTTCAGTTATCATTCCCTTTTACCAAAAGGAGGCGGGTATTCTCAGACGTGCTTTGACGTCTGTTTTTTCCCAAAGTTTCAAAGACCTCGATGTCATCGTCATCGACGATGAATCACCCTATCCAGCCGATGGCGACGTCGTCGGTTTTTCGGACGAAGAACGTTCCCGCATCCGCATCGTGCGGCAGGAAAATGCCGGTCCGGGCGGTGCGCGCAATGCAGGCCTCGACCATGTTGCCGCTGAAACCGAGTTCGTCGCCTTCCTTGATTCGGACGACACCTGGACGCCTCAGCACCTTTCGAACGCCGTAAGCGCGATGTCGCAATTCGACGCGAACTGCTATTTCGCCTCGATCACCGGCAGTGACGCTTTCTACTATCATTTCGGTGTTGCAGACCTTGAGAAGACCGAAGCCGTGGTGCGTCTTGCGGACGATCCGCTGCTGATCGAAATCCCCGGCCTGACCCAGGTCATGCTGAAGAACTGGAGTTTTCTCCACCTCTCCGCAATGGTCATCGGCCGCCCGCTCATCGAGCGTGTGCGCTTCGATGCGGCGCTTCGGCTCGCGGCGGAGGACGTGTTGTTCTTCTGCGACTGCGTACTGGCCGCCCAACGCGTCGTGCTGAGCGCGGCGGCGGGTGCGGTGCGCGGCGAGGGGCTCAATATCTTCCATGGCGTCGATAATGATTCGCCGCAGTTCCTGCGCCAGCAGTTCAACACCTGGGTGGCGCTGGACAGGCTGGAGCAGCGATTCGCGGAGCGTCCAGCCGAGATCGCGTCGCTGCGCTCCTATAAACAGACCGCGCGACGGCAGGCCCTGTGGGGGCAGGCGCGGCGCGTGAAACATCGCAAGCTACCGCAGTTCGATATGCTCGCCCGGTGGGCGGTGCGTGATCCCAGACTGTTTACCAGCGTTTTCGAACTTGCCATCGGCAAGTTTTCCCGCTGAACCACCGTTTCCAAGGAGAGGACATGAAGCCCTATTACTGGGAATCACAGCACGGCAATTTCGGTGACGACCTCAATCTCTGGCTCTGGGATTTCCTGCTGCCGGGGTTTCGCGAGGTCCATCCGGACGTGCTTCTCGTCGGCGTCGGAACGGTGCTGACCAAGACCCTTCTGCCCGAGGAGGGACGTAAACTCGTGCTCGGCAGCGGCTTCGGCTACGGCATCTTGCCCGATATGCGCGACAAAAGCCTGTGGGATATCCGCTGCGTGCGCGGGCCGCTGACGGCGTCAAAGGTCGGGGTCGCGGAAGATCTCGGTATCATCGATCCGGCGGTGCTGGTCGCCGACATGCCGGAATTCGCAAATCAGCCGAAGCGTTATTCCTGCGCCTTCGTTCCGCATTGGGAATCGGCGGTGGCGGGTCTCTGGCCGGTGGTCTGCGCGACCGCGGGCATGCACTATATCGATCCGCGCGGCGAGGCGAAGGATGTGATCCGCGAAATCGCCCAGGCCGAGCTGATCATCGCTGAATCCATGCATGGCGCGATCCTGGCCGATGCCTTCCGCGTGCCGTGGGTCGCAGTCAGCACGTCGGCCAATATCAACAGCTTCAAGTGGCAGGATTGGGCGGCCACGCTCGGCGTCGAGCACCGGCCGCGCCGCATTCCTATCTCCACGCGGGCCGAGGCGATCATCAAGGGTGCCCGCTTCTGGGGTGTCGATTATGATGGCGCGGCCTTTGCAGGGGCGGGGGAGGGCGCGGTCACCGTCGCGCAGACAGGCTCCCGCGGGGGCTTGCGTCTTGCGGCCAAGCAGGTGCTTGCCGCGCCCTCGACGTTGGGTCTGTGGCAGGCAGGCCGTGCCGAACCGCAACTGAGCACGGATGCCCGCCTTTCGGAGCGCAAGGAGCGCCTTTATGCGGTGCTGGAGAATGTGCGGCGCGACTATTTCTAGGTTTTTGTTTTGACTGCATCATCCGACGCCGAGCGATCTCGCTTCGGCGTCGGATGATGCTCTAGCCGGCCGTCAAAAGATAGCGCAACCCGCGCTGCGGTTCGGGCTGTCCGGGGCGCACGCGCCGGTGGGCGGCATGCAGCTTGTCGCGGAGGATGCCGCCGGTGATGGCGGGCAGGGCAGCCGGGTTTTCCAGCGCATAGGCCAGCGCTGCGCCCGCGCCACCCTCCCGCTTACGATCCAGGAAATGGCGCAAGGCATGCCGCCGGCCGATCTGCCGGCAGTGGCGGCGTAGCGCATTGACGGCGTGGGGCGGGACATTGCTGGTCGAAAGAATGGTGCGTTCCGCTTCGAACAGGGTCTCAAGATCTTTGGTGCGATGCTGCCCGCTCAGCGAATTGGCGCGCACGATCGCACCATAGCCGCAGCTTTCGATGACCGTATAGCGCGCGCCGGCGATCAGCGCGCGGACATAGAGCTCATAATCCTCTCCGAGCCGCATGTCCTCGCGGTAACGCAGATCATGCGCGTCGAGAAACGCGCGGCGCATGACCGGCTTCAGAAATCCGAGTTCGCCGCGTGGCGCACCGCGGCGCGAGAGATTGCCGAGCACGAAGGCTTCGAGATCCAACGGACGCGGATTCGGTGCGAAGTCTTCCGGTGGGTGGGACGGATCGGCCGTTTCCATGAAGGCAATGTTGTCGGCGATGAAATCCCAGTCCTTGCAGGCGAGCATGCGGCGGAAACGGCCGGGAAAGAAGAAATCATCGGCGTCGAGAATGGCGATCAGCGGTGCGCGGGAGATGGCGATCGCGTGATTGCGGGCGGCCGATGGCCCGCGATTGACCTTGAAGCGGATGACGTCGAGCCGCTTGCTGCCATCGTCGGCTTCGGCCGCCGCCGCCATGGTGCGGTCGTCTGAACTGTCATCGACCACGACCACCTCGGCGACTTCAGGCTCGGCGAGCGCCGAGCGCACCGCCCGGCCGATCGTGTCCTGCGCATTCCTCGCGGCAATGATGACGCAGACCTTGTCTTCCTGGGTCACGACAATCCCCTTTCACGCATTGAACCGTGCGCGGAACAATCCGCGCTGCAATGCAGCATGAAAGGGGAAAGGGGCACAAAAACGGCCTTGCCACGACGGCGGGGCGATCAGGACTGCGAGTGGCCCGGCTCGTTCATCGAAACGGGCACCGAAGGCTTGGAATTGTCCAGCCCGGCTTTGCCGCGTATTGCGCCCTCTAATTCGGCCTTGCGGGCCTTGGCGGCGCGCCAGGTTATGAATAGCAGGGCGATGAAATAGCCGATCTGGATAAGTACGGCACAGATGAGGGTCTGGATCGCGGTCGTCGCGAGCGAGCCGGTCGAAACGTAAGTGACGATCGCAAAGGCCACCAGCGCGAAAAACATGCTCAGAAAGAAGCGCGGCCCATAGGCCGGGCTATCCCGCCATTTCGTTTCCGGCGCACGTTTCATCGAGGTTCTGCCCTCTCCTCTGAGGCTCCGGGAGACTATACGAGCCCCCTGTCTTCGGCGCAATCACTGGTATTAACCAGTCGAAAGCTGCTCTGGTTCCTCCTTTTCGCCCAATTGTGTTGTGCTTCCGTTACCGCGTCGGCGCCACAGGCCAGAATCATTTGCCTTGTTGCCGCCCAGATTCCGACACGCTTGGACAAGGTCGGGGTCACCGCCTCCCTGATGACGGGAAATCATGGTTTCAGACTGCACCCGATGGGTTGCGCATATGATGGGTCCGCGATCAACTTTTGTTACAATTTGAGCGGATTCTAACGGAAAATTTTGCATTGCAAAATAATATTGCAATGCAAAAAATCCCTGCGGATGCACGTTTATCGATCGGTCACGGCGCACGTGGTGGCGCCGTTTTAGGTAGAGTCATGTAAAAACAGAGAGGGGGGACGTGTCAAAAGAAGTGATGAAAGCAAAGATCGGCGAATTTTCCGTGTGAAAAACGCGAAAGATGCTTTCGCATGGGGACCAAAGATACTGTCTGGTGGAGAACAAAATCGTAAAATTAGGAGATGATTATCTTCTGAAATGCTCGGCCCGGATTCTTTGTCCACCGGTCCCGCTTCAAAAAACAAACTGTGACCATACACTATGCCTTGGATATACGAACGCGTCCCTAGGACCCGACCAAATCGCAAATCCAATGGAGCCATCTCTATGAAGTCCGCGACCCGATCGGCCAGTTCGCCGTTTTTCAGTTCGTCAATAACCGGCGCTCCGCCGGTAGGGGGGATATCGAAACGGAGCTTTGACATTCTGGTGGCACTGGCCGCCCTCATCGTGCTCAGCCCGATCTTCGTGCTGATCATGGCGCTTGTAAAAACATCCGATGGTGGCAAGGTCTTCTATGGCCATCGTCGCATCGGCTACAACGGATCGAGTTTCCGTTGCCTGAAATTCCGCACCATGGCGGAAAACGGCGATGCCCTTCTCCAGGCCTATCTGGAGCA
>CBFGOD010000005.1:0-26491 GCA_965650295.1 uncultured Shinella sp.
CGCCCTATCGCTCGGCCACAGCATCGGGCTCGGTATCGCCCGTTTCGAACGCCCGGGCGAGCTGACCGTCACCGCCCCAAATTTCGGGCACATGCTGAATTCGTCGGATGGCAAGCTGTGTCGCTGCGGCTCGCAGGGCTGCATCGAGGCCTCCGCCGGTTTTTACGGCATCCTGCGCACCGCCTTCGAAGTGCCGCCGGATACGATCCCGGCGAAATTCGTGCCACTATCCGAGATGGACAAGATCGCGTTGCGTGCCCGCCAAGGCCACCGCATGTCGGAATATGCCTTCCGCCAGGCCGGTCTTGCGCTCGGCCAGGGCCTGTCACGCATGGTGAGCCTCTACGAAAACATGCCGATCGCCATCACCGGCCCCGGCACGCGCTATTTCGATCTTCTCCAGCGCGGGCTTGAAGAGGGGCTTGCCCAGTCGCAGCAGGTGCGCCTGTTCGGTGCACCGCCGATAACAGTCGTGCCGGAGGAAGCAACGCTGGTGCTGGAAGGCCATCTCGACCGGGCGCTGGCGGAGATGGACCACGATATCATCGCGGCCCGAACGGCCGGCGACTGACCGGGCGCAGCCGGCAGCCGGTCACGCCTCGCGTGTCATCCTCGAGAAATTGGCACGCAGGCGCGGATTACGGATCATCGTTCTGCCAAGCGCAATGAGGAGGCCCAGGCCGAAGCCGATGATACTACCGGCGACAAGGCCGGCGACGAGCAGGATGCTGCGGCCGGGGCCGTCTGCCTTCTGCGGCATGGAGGCCTCGGAGAGGACACGAATATTGCTGCGGGCGAGGTTCTTTTCCTCACTCGTCTCGCGCACGCGCTTCAACACGGCTTCGTAGATTTCGCGGGCGGCCGTCGCGCGGCGCTGGAGATCGTTGAGGCCGACCTGGCGCTGCTGCGTATTGTTCTGCAGCGACTTCTGGACGGCGAGTTCCTTGGCGACCTGCTGCTCGGATTGCTGGGCCTGCGCAAGATCGGCACGGGCACGGGCGAGATTGCGCTGCAGTTCGGCCTGGATTTCCGCCTGAAGCCCCTTCAGCGACGCCTTGGCAGCCAGCAATTGCGGGTGGCGGGCGCCAAGCGCGCTTTCAAGACTGCCGACCGTCGCGGACTGCTGGGCATATTGCCGGCGAAGATCCGTGAGGGCCGCCGATGTCTGCTGCTGCTGGCCATTGGTGGAAATCGCGTCTTCGAGCTTGAGGTTCACCGCCGCGTCCACCCGCGACTTGGCCTCGATCGACGCCTTCTGCGCGGTCGTCAGCAGTTCGTTGAGCTGCACCAGCCGCTTGTCGGCAATCAGGTTGCCGTCGGCGGTGACCATGTCGTTGCTGGCCTTGTAGCTTTCGACGGCCTCTTCGGCCTTCTGAACCTCTTCGCTGAGCTCGCGCAGGCGGCTGTCGAGGGCGGAGTTCGTACGCTGGTAGATCGAGGAATAGGCCTGGTTCTCTTCCTCGAGAAACGCATCCACGAGCCCGTTCGCCACCTCGGCGGAAACGCCGCCGTCGGCCGTCGTCACCGAAAGCGTCACGACATAGGAACTGGATTCCAGCGCCACCGTCGCGGATTTTTGCAGCGCCGCGACGATCGCCGCCTTGCGCGATGCAGGATCACCGGTGATGGCGGAGAAAAGATGACTGTCCGCAAGATTCAGCTTATCGACCACCTGGCCCATCGCCTTCGGCGACGTCAGGATTTTCGACTGGCTGTTGATCATCGATACGATGACCTCGGAAGAGGCACCATTCTGCGAATTCGTATCGCTGAGCTCGATCTGGCGGGGGTCGAAGTAGATGCTGGTCTGCGCGGTATATTTGCGCGGCATCATCGGCACGAGAAGACCGACGAGTACGGCAAAAAGCGCCATGAGCGCGAGGATCAGGAGCCGATGGCTCCAGACGGCGCGCAGCAGGGTTCCGATGTCGAGCAACGGAACATTGCCCGCAGGCGCGTGCTCTGCCGGAACGGCCGCTTCGGTTTCGGCGACCGGTTCACGTGTCTCACGCGGCAACGGCTCTGCTTTGGCAACGGAAAGCGCGGCGTCCGAGACCCCTCCCCGGCGCGGCGCGGCCGTGTCGTCCCGGCGGCGAAGCGTGTCGGCAGCCTCGGTGATGGAGCCACGACGAAGGGCCGGATGCGTCGACAGCACGGGGCTGCCCCGGCGTCTGCCCGGAAGCCCGTTCAAGTCGTCGTTTTTTCCAGCTCGGCTCATCAAAAATCCAGTCGATTCGTCGGCGGGGCCGAGTCGCGATCCGGTCTGGAATCTATTGCCTTATGGTTAACGAGGCGTAACCCCGGACGATCTACAGGCCAAAAGACCGTCAGGCCGGCGGCACCGTCGTGCAGGCTTTCGCATCCGGTTGCTTGCCGGGCGTCAGCGGCAGGGCCGAAAGCTGTTTCCGGTCACCCTTGGCCGTCGGCGGCACGTTGTTGATCTCGGTTTCCGCCCACCATTCGCCGGCCGCCCAATAGCTGAAGCCGAGCCACGCATCGGCATTGTCATCGAGCACCGCCGTCATCGCCTTCAGGCCGGCGAGACAGGCGTCGTCCTGCGAACCGCCGAACTCGCCGAGGAAGCCCTTCTTGCCGGTCTCGCGCAGCCATGCGGTGACATCGACGAGGGCCGCGGTTGCGGCATCTGCGGCGGCACAGCCGCCTTTGGTGCCGGAGGAATCGGGGTCCATATATTGGTGGAATTCATAGGCGTAGTTGTCGATAGGGTCCTTCACGCCGCGCATGACGTCGGCGTTCGAACCACCGGGATAGTCCGCCCGCCAGCCATGTGCCCCGCTCCAGCGCGTGCCGGGCACGAGCACGAGGTTGCGCGCGCCGACGCTGCGGATGCCGGCGATGGCATCATTGGCCATACCAAGCCAGTCGGAGGCGGAGATATCATAGGGCTCGTTCATCAGGCCGAAGAGCACATCGGGCTCGTTGGCGAATTCGGCCGCAAGACGGATCCACAGGTCGGCGAAGGCGAAGGCCGGGACCTCGGGCGTGCCGAGCCTTGCCTTGTCGTAGTAGCCGAAGGCGTGCGGATCGAGCAGCACGGTCATGCCGTGATCGCGCAGCCGCTGGACGGCCGCTTTCAGCCGGTCGACCTCGACCGCGCTCAGCGGACTGTTCAGCGTCGGCTGCAGCCGGTCCCAGGAGAAGGGAAGCCGCACGATGTTCATGCCCTTGCCGGCGAAATAGGCAACGGTTTTTTCCGACGGATAGATGAAATTCTGGTTTTCGACGCCATTACGGTCGCCGTATTCAGCGCCCGAAAGGTTGACGCCCTTGAAGCACACCCCCGCAGCGGCAGCCGGTTGAACGGCGGCGGCAACAGCGATGAGCGCGGCAAAAAAGGATCGCATGGAGGACATCAGGCCGACCTTGCCGGAGACAGTCGCGCCGGCGCCTGCCGGCGGCTGCGCAGGAAGCGATCGACCGGCTTTTCGAAGAGGTTGTGCAGCAGAACGGCCGCAATCGACGAGGTGGCAAGGCAGAGCACGACGAAAAGCACCTCGTTTCGCATCCAGTCGAAGGGCAGCTTTCCATAGATCATGCGCGCACCGGCCAGCACGAAGATATGGCTGAGATAGAGGCTGAAGGAGGCATCACCGAGATGGTTGAGCCAGCCGATCACCGGTTTGCGCGAGAAATCGAGAAGCGCAACACAGCCCACGACGATAGCGGCAGGCACGCCGACGGAGAAGAGGCGCGGCACGTCCCACTCCATCCAGTCGTTGTAGACCATGACGGCACCGGCAATCACGATCAGCGGCCAGGCGGCGGCTGCCCCCAGACGATGGCCATCGAGATAGACCTTGCCGATCAGCACGCCGAGCACGAATTCGAAAATGACGGAATCGCCGTAGAAGCGCGCGGCTGTCACATCCTGCGGCAAGAGCTTGCACAGAAGGAAGATGACGAGGAGCACACCTGCCAGCGCATAGGGACGCACCGCCTTCGACAGGCCGAGCAACGCGCCGAAGAGCAGATAGAAATACATCTCGTAGTTCAGCGTCCAGCCCGGCACGATAACAGGCGCGATCATGTATCCGGCCGGGTCCGCAGGGTTGATCCAGGGCAGGAACAGAAGCGTCGCAATCACATGCGGCAGGTCGAAGACCGTCGATTTCAGGATCGAGGGAACGATGAGCGCGACGGCGGCGGCCAGCAGCGAAAGAGCCCAGTAAAGCGGCACGATGCGGACGATGCGGCGGATGTAGAATTCGCGCGCGCCGATCGCCTTGTCCGCCGTGGTGATCCACATGACGAAACCGCTCAGCACGAAAAACAGATCGACACCGCTCTTGCCAAAGAGAGCACCATTCAGCAGCGCGTCCGGCTGGAGGTTGCGAAGCTGGAGGATGGCGTGGAAATAAACCACCATGAGGGCGGCGATCGCACGCAGATACTGGAGCTGTACAAGCATTGCCTATCCTGAGCGGGCCAGACGCCGCACAACCGGCCGCTTGCCCTATGTCTGCTTGCGGACCGGGGCGGCGCCTGCCTGCAACGCGTGCGTAGAGTCGCGGCTTTCGCGGCCGCCCGGCGCAAATTTGAGGTAGCCGGCCAGGAACCAGAGCAGCGCTGCCACCTTGATCGAGAACACGGCGTTTCCGCCGATCATCATGTTCACGAAAAGAAAAATAGAAAGTAAATGCGCAAAGCGCCGCTGCTCGGCGGTCTGGCCGGCCGGGAACAGGCAAACGAAGAGCCAGAAGAGCAACGGCCCGAAGATCGTGCCCGCATAGACCGCATAGACATAACCGCTGTCGGCGAATTGCGCCGCCTTGGCCGCCTCCAGACCCAGCACCGCAAAAATGTCGGTCTCCATGATGTGCTTGACCGTCAGCACGACGCGCCCGTCCAGCGTGTCGCCGCTGGCATCCGGACGCAGGAAATAGACCACGAAGCCAAGCAACAGCACCATGGGCATATAGAGGAGCGTCCAGGCCGTCGGAATGCGCGGGAAAAGGAAATAGCCGGCAAGGCAGACGAACGAGAACATCAGCATGGTGCGCGAATCGTTCGTCAGCAGGATCAGAACGATCGTGCCGAAGAACAGCAGCCGCTCGCCACGTTTCAGGCTGGTCCAGAACGTGGTGAGGAAAATCAAAAGCACGCCACAGAAATTGGCAAGCGACACCTGCTCGAGAAAGATCGAGGCGGCGCGATGATCGATGATGCCGAAGGAGAAACGGCCGGGAATGCGCAGCACGTTCTGGAACAGCTTGCTTCCGTCGAACGAAATCTGTTCCAGGCCGCGCGTGTTCTCGAAATAGCTCATCGGATAAAACAGCGTGCCGTAGAGATCGAGCAGGAAGATCTCGATCATCAGGCCGCCGAGTACACACCAGCATGCCCATTTGAAGGCGGTGCGCACCGTTCCCCGGTTCGACCACGTGCCCAGGATGGCAAAGCAGAAGATGATCAGCACGTTGCGGAAGTAGTCGATGAAGACCGTGCGGTTGACGGCCGACATATAGGCGGCCATGGCAAGCGTGAAGACGGCGAACAGCAGAACTCCGATATCCTCCTCGTAGAGCCCCTTGCGCAGGATGAAGACGAGGCCGGCGAAGAGGATGAGGATTTCCGTCAGCGCCACATGGGCAAAGCCGAGCCGCATCACGTTCGCGTTGATCATCGCGAGCACGCAATTGTAGAGCACGGAAGAAAGCACGACGCCGATCACATAATAATCGCGCGTCTCCAGGGTTCTGTTGTCTGTCACTGCGCCCGACGCCGACGAATCGCTACCGGCCGAAGATAACAGAGCCGCGCATCGGGCAAAAGCGATGCCGGCACGGCTTCGCGAGGGATGCCCCTAGCTGCCGGCCGTTTCAAGCGCCTCCCAGCTTTCGTCCATGGCATAGGTCGGCGACAGGAGCGGGATGCCGATATGGCCAAAGCGCACGGAAAGCTGCCGTTCGGCCGTCGCCTCATCCACCCCGGCGACCTTGGCGAGGTAAAGAACGGACGCCAGGCCCGTACGGTCTGCGCCGGACCGGCAATGAATGAGAATCGGCCGCGGCACGTCCTTGAGGATCGCGATGAGCCGCGCGGCCCCTTCGGCATCCAGGCGCTGGTCGGCCACCATCGGGAAATCGACGTGCCCGATGCCCAGGCGCTTTGCCGCCGCAATCTCGTCCTCGTACCAGGCGGCGTTTTCCTGCCGGCCCCGGAGATTGATGATCGTGCGGATGCCGTAGCGTCCGGCATAGGCTGCGATATCGTCGGCGGTAGGCTGGTTCGATCGGTAGACCTCGCCGGGTACGACGGCGGCAAAATTACCCGTCAACTGGATGGTCACGAGATAGGCGCCGGCCGCAGCGGCACCGATACCGAGGAAAAGCGCCGCCTTTTTCAATAGTCCGTTCATATGCGATCCTGCCGTTGATGGCGGAAGGATCGGATGTACGGCTGACAGGACGCTGAACGTCAGCCTGGCCGGCGCAGGGCGGCCACATGCATGGAGCGGCGGACCGAAAAGCCGATCGTCTCATAGAGCCGGATGGCCGCGATATTGCTGGCGAAGGCATGAAGATAGGGCTTCGCGCCCGCCTCCACTATCCGGGCCGAGACATGGAGCGACAGGCGCCGCGCATAACCCTTGCCCCGGTGATCGGGATGGGTGCAGACGCCGCTGAGTTCGGTATGACCCGGCTGTTTCATGCGCTCGCCCGCCATAGCGACGATCCGTCCTCCCTCGCGCACACCCCAGAAACGGCCGAGCGCCTGCGATCGCAGCGAAAAAGGTCCCGGCTTGGTAAGGATGGCAAGCGCCATCATTTCCGCGGCGTCGTCCTCGCCGAGCGGCACGATCGCCGGGTCCGGAGCACCAGTCTCAACGGTCTGCGCAATCATCTGCACGGCCTCCGCGACGAGCGGAACCTCGAAGCCGGCGGGCGGCAGGACCGGATCGGCCTGGAGGAAATAGAAGGTTTCGCCGGGATACACGAGTGCTGCGAAATCCGCCGCGGCCTGCGGCGTGTCCACCTCCGTCCCGGCGAGTGACGGGAGCCCCTGCCGGTAGCGCCGGGCAAGGCCGCCGCCTTCGCCGAGCGCGGCATGGGTGGTTGAAAGAGCGCTCCAGATCGGCCGGTCGAGCAGCGCGGTCATTGGCGGCCTCCCTCCTTGCCGAAGACGCGACGATGAAGCGGCTGTTCCTGGAGCGCGTCCTCCAACTGGTCCAGCCGGTCGAGAAGGCTGCCATCGACCCCGTCGCAGATGGCCCGTACCGCCGCTTCGATTACCGGCCAGACATCCTGTTTCGAGCGGGCGATCAGCGCTTCGCCTTCCGGCGTCAGCGAAAGGCGGCGGATGCGCTGATCGCCTTTTTCCTTGCGCGCGGTCAGGTATCCGGCCTCCGCCAGCAGACCCGCCGCGCGGGTGACGCCCGGCTGGGTGACGCCAAGCGCCTCAGAAAGCTCGCCGATGGACAGCGGCCCCAGCCGGTCGATGGCCGCCAGCAGCGGATATTGACCGGCCTGCAAATCC
This sequence comes from uncultured Shinella sp., assembly GCA_965650295.1. Classification (GTDB taxonomy): domain Bacteria; phylum Pseudomonadota; class Alphaproteobacteria; order Rhizobiales; family Rhizobiaceae; genus Shinella. Next base: position 7,498 of record CBFGOD010000005.1, read on the forward strand.
ACGTCGAGATGCTCCATGATACGCTGCGTATCGGACTGAACCTGCTCTCCGATGCGCTTGAGGCGACTGCCGAGACAGAGGTAACCAAGCGCGCGTACGACATCATCCGCCATGAATTTCATTCCTAGTTATATAACTTGTTATATTCATAACCGTGTCTGCCGTCAATATACGGTGTGGCTTGACCATTGCCGTGCGACGCGTATGCCCTTGTCCACACAAGTGCTTGAGAAAAGGAACAGGGACATGGAAGCGACGATCTGTCACAACCCGAAATGCGGCACGTCGCGCAACACGCTGGCGCTCATCCGCAATGCCGGCATCGAGCCGACGATCGTCGACTATCTCGCCACCCCGCCATCAAAGACCGCCCTGGCGGCGATGATCGCCGCCGCCGGGCTCACCGTTCGCCAGGCCCTCCGGGAAAAGGATGCGCCCTATGCCGCGCTCGGCCTCGCAGACCCCGCGCTCTCCGACGATGCCTTGCTCGAACACATGCTCGCCCATCCGATTCTCATCAACCGGCCTTTCGTTACGACACCGCTTGGCACACGGCTCTGCCGCCCCTCGGAACGGGTGCTGGATCTCCTTCCGGATACGCACAAAGGCCCTTTTTCAAAGGAGGATGGCGGGAAAGTGATCGGCGACGACGGCAAGCGCCTCGTCTGATCACGCGCACCCTTCAGCCGGCACCCGTTTTGCGAGAAGCCCGAGGGCGTCACGGAGCCGCGTCTCGCTTTGACGGGCGAAATTGTGCGCCATGCAGCGCCCCCGCAGCACATCGCGCGGCGGCAAGGGACCGGCGAGGCGATGGGCCACGCCCTGCGCCGCCGCTGCCACATGCGGGATGTTTTCGATGACGCACAGACGGTGCGAAAGCGACCCTTCCCGCACGATGACGGGAATGCCGAGCTGTGCCGCCCTGCCGAGCACACCGATGGCGTGATCGCCTACCGGCGGATAAAGGCACCAGACCGCATCGCTCGCCGCATAGGTGCCGAGCATCTCGGCATCCGAGAGGAACCGGTCGACGACAACACCGCCCGCCGCACGGAACGCCGCGACGCGGTCTACAAGGCCCGGCGCCACCTTGCCGCAGGCGATGAAGCCGAAACGGTCGCGCAGCCCGGCATGATGCTCGTAGCTTTCGGCGAAGAGATCGAACCCTTTGCGCGCGGTCTGCCGGCCAAGTGACGTCAGAACCAGCCGATCGCCCGGCCGCCGTTCGCGCCGCAGCAGTTCCACCGCATCGCGCTCCGCATCCGTCAGGTCCCAAAGCTCAACGTCGTAGATCCAGTCCTTCGCGACGAAAGCGGCCGCCGGAAGGACCGTGAAGGGCAGAATGGTCAGCGTCTGGACCGCCTCGAACCGCTTGAGCCAGTGCAACACCGCCCGCTTGACGCGGTAGTGCCAACGGTTGGACGCCACAAGCGGCATGGGACGCAGAAGCAATCCCGCCGTCCGCCTGCCGACGACCGCGCGTAAGAGACAAATGGCGACATAGGAAAGGAAAGCTTCCTCGATCATCAGAAAGAGAACCGGCGCGCGCGACAGAAAAATCCTGCCCAGACCTGCCCGCCGGGCGCCGAACAGACGATCCAGCGCCCGGAAATAAGCGGGCCTGCGTCCGGTTTGCGAAGCGCCGTAGACCAGCAGCGCTTCCGGCCGTCGCGCCGGCTGTGCCGACCGCGTCCACGAAAACCATCCGCTTGCCGCCCTTCGGCCCTCTTCCGCCACCAGGTCCAATCGCGCAGACGAACCCGTTGCGGCCGGCGCATCTGGGCCTGCCCGCATGTTATTCCCCCGAAAATGACCGCTGAGCCTTTCGCGCGTGCCCGCCCGAAACACAACCTTATCGTTAATAATATTACTTTAGCGTGCCATTTCGAGAATACAAGCGAAGTTATACAACTATGCGTGATCGTTTTGTGAGACTGGAACAGGGGCCAGCGCGAGACGACGATCCCTCCGCTTGCCGCTCAGGCGCCGAGGGTTCATAAAGGCGGGGAACCGACCGCCAGGGACGAAGGATGAACCTCAAGGAATTTGCCGCCCGCATCGGCCTGTCCCAGACGACGGTAAGCCGCGCGATGAGCGGATATCCGGAGGTAAAGCCCGAAACCCGGGCGCGTGTGCTGGAGGCCGCGGAACGGCTGGGCTACCGCCCGAATATCAGCGCCCAGCGATTGGCAACGGGTCGGGCCGGCGCGATCGGCATCGTCTTTCAGGGCGGCGGGCGGTTCGGGCCGCATTCCAGCGAATTCATGGGCGGCCTTTCGACACGACTTCAGCAGGACGGCATCGACATTCTCGTCTCGACCGTCGAGACGGAAGAGGACGAGGCCGCCGCCTATCGAAGGCTTGCAGCCAGCAAGCGCGTGGACGCCGTCATCGTGCATACGCCCGCCTGCACGGATGCCCGCATCGCGCTTCTGCAAACCCTCGGCCTGCCCTTCGTCGTGCATGGGCGCAGCGAGGCCAAAAAGCCCTTCGCCTTTCTCGACATCGACAATTTCGGCGCCATCGAAACGGCGACCCGCCACCTTGCCGATCTCCGCCACCGCCGCATTGCGCTGATCAACGGCGACACCGTCAGCACCTATGCGCGCGACCGGAACGACGGTTTTCGCGCGGCACTCGCCGCTTGCGGCCTGCCGTTCGATCCCGATCTGACGGGCCATGGTGAATTCACGGATGAAACCGGCTTCCGGCTGATGCAGGCCTTCCTCAGCCTGCCCGCCCCGCCCACGGCGGTCATCGCGGGCTCGATGATGTCGGCGCTCGGCGCCATGCGGGCGATCCGCATTGCGGGACTGACCGTCGGGCAGGACGTCTCGCTTATCGCCCATGACGACGTCTTCCCCTATCTGAGCCCCGACAATCTCGTGCCCGGCGTCACCACGACGCAATCGCCGATCCGTGCGGCGGGCGCGCGGATCGGCGACATGGTCTTGCAATTGTTGCAGGGAGAAGCGGTCGAGACCTTGCAGGACGTCTGGCCCGTCGAATTCATCATCCGCGGTTCGACAGGCCCAGCACCGGCCTGAACTCAGACCTTCATTTCCCGGCGCTCCTTCTCGGTCTCGATGGCGAGATCGAGGATCTTTTGCAGGTCCGCCGCATGACGGAAGCCGGGCTCGACCTGTTTGCCGGCTGCGACCGCCGCCGCGAAGCGCTGGTAATTCGTCGGCACCGTACCGGCGTCGAGATCACGCCAGACGGCCTTTTCGACATCCTCGCCCAGGCAGCCGCGCAGCTGCGACCCCTCGGTCGAGTGGATCACCTCCAGCGCGCCCTTGTCACCATGCATGCGCAGGCGAAGCTCGTTGAGATGGCCCGTCGCCCAGCGGCTGGAATGGATGACACCGAGCGCGCCATTGGCGAAATCGACGGTCATGGTGAAGCTGTCATTGGCGTCGAGATCATATTCGCCGATGCGATTGTCCGGCGCCTTGTCGAAGGCTTTTAGCCGGGCGAAGACATGTTCCACATCGCTGCCCGCGCCATAGCTCGCAAAGTCGAGAATATGGATGCCGACATCGCCCAGCACGCCGTTCGAACCATGCCGGGTGGAGAGCCGCCAGAGCCATTGGCTTTCCGTCGCCCAGTTGCCCCAGGCCTTGGAGACGAGCCAGCTTTGCAGATAGGACGCCTCGACATGGCGCACGCGGCCGATCTCGCCGGCCAGCACCATTTCGCGCGCCTTCTGCAGGGGGGCGACGTTGCGGTAGGTGAGGTTCACCATGGTGACAAGGCTGGAAGCCTCGGCGGCCCGAGCCATCTCGTCGGCCTTGGCGTAGTTTTCCGCCAGCGGCTTCTCGCACATGACGTGCTTGCCCGCCGCCAGCAGCGCCAGCGTCGTCGGGTGGTGCGCGCGATCGGGCGTCACATTGGTCGCGGCGTCGAAATCGCCCCAGGCGATCGCCTCCTCCAGCGATGTGAAGACATTGGGAATGCCATGCGTTTCGGCAAAGGCCTTCGCGCGCGACGGGTCCACATCGACGGCGCCGACAAGTTCGACGCCATCGATTGCGGAAAAATGCTGGGCATGGCTGTTGGCCATGCCGCCGGTTCCAAGAACGAGAAGGCGCATGGAAACCTCAGCGATATCCGGCTTCGCCGGCCTGGTGGAGTTTCGGGCCACGCTCGACGATCGGCTCCAGCGCCTTTTCGACCGGGACGTTCGGCGCATCGTGGATAGCCGTATAGGTGCCCTGCGGGTTGAAGGCCCATTTCACGCCATTGACCAGCACCTTCTGGACATTGGCATCGTGATAGGTCGGATAGGTCTCGTGACCGGGGCGGAAATAGAAGATGTTGCCCGCGCCGCGGCGCCAGGTCAGGCCCGAGCGGAACACCTCTCCGCCGGCAAACCACGAGATGAACACCGTCTCCAGCGGTTCGGGAACGGAAAACTGCTCGCCATACATCTCCTCGTTTTCCAGAACGAAGTTCTCGCCGAGGCCTTCGGTAATCGGGTGGCGCGGATTGATGTTCCAGAGACGCTCTCGCTCGCCGGCCTCGCGCCATTTCAGCGCGCAGGGCGTGCCCATCAGCCGCTTGAAGATTTTCGAGAAATGGCCGGAATGCAGGACGAGAAGGCCCATGCCCTCCCAGACGCGCTTGGCGACACGCTCGACGACAACGTCGTCAACGGCGCCATGATCCTTGTGGCCCCACCAGAGCAGCACGTCGGTTTCGGCAAGGCGCGCTTCCGTCAGGCCGTGTTCCGGCTCCTGCAAGGTCGCGGTCCTCGCCGAAATTCCGGCGTCCTTGTTGAGCGCGTCGGCGATCGTGTTGTGCATGCCGTTCGGATAGATCGAGCGGACGATTTCGTTCGTCTGCTCGTGAATGTTCTCACCCCATACGATGGTGCGGATTGCCATGGGTCTTTACCTCTCGAAGCCGTAAAATTGAAAGCGGTTTCAATTCGGCGGAATCGATAAGGCCCGGCCCCGCTTTTGGCAAGCGGGGTCCGTTTCGATTCCAGCCTCTTTCAATGAAATGTCGACTTGGAGAAAAGGTTCAGCACAAGAACGCCCGCAATGATCAGCCCGAGGCCGGCAATGGCGGCGAAATCGAGCTTCTGACCGAAGGCGAAGTAGCCGACGACCGAGATCAGCACGATGCCGAGGCCGCTCCAGATCGCATAAGCGATGCCGACTGGCACATAGCGCAGGCTCCACGACAGGAAGAAGAAGGCGACGGCGTAGCAGACGACCATCATCGTCGTCGGCACGACGCGCGTGAAATGCTGCGCCGCCTGCATGGCGGACGTGCCGAGCACTTCGAAAACGATGGCGACGACGAGGACGGCATAGACGGTGGTGAGGTTCATGGGTCTGTCTCCGGCGCGAGGCGCCTAAAAATTCCGGTCAGAGGCGCGAGATCGCCAAAAGCTTGTCCATCATCGCAGCGCGGGTCGCGGCATCCATGGTCGGCGAGCCGAGCAGATCGGCAAGCCAAAGACCATCCACCGCGTAGCGCACCAGCATGGCATCGAGCGCCGAATCCGTGCCGATGTTCTCCTGGAGGTGGCGATCCACCCATTGTCGCCAGCGTTCGCGCAGATGCGGCTCGGAAATCAGCGCGATCGTCAGCACCTGCCATTTCTCGCCGTCCGCCATGCCCTCGGGCTGGAAGAACACCGCGATATAGGCGCGCGTGAAGCGACCCTTCGGCTCGGGATCGTCGCGCATCTTCTGCGCCAGCGCCTGATCGAGCTTGTCGGTGAGATCCGCGAAGAGGCCATCGAGCAGCGACAGCTTGTTCGGGAAGTGATGCAGCAGCCCCCCCTTGCTGACGCCCGCTGCCTGCGAGACCGCATCGAGCGTCACACTCCCAGGCCCCTTCTCCAGCGACAGTTTCGCCGCGACCTCCAGCAATTGCTGGCGGACGGCTTCGGGATGTTTTTTGCGGTGGTGTGCCTGGCTCATGGAAAAAACATACCGTCTGGACGGTTTCTTGTCAACAGATTGAAACCCCGACGTTTGACACGCTTCGTCGCACCAGCCTGACACAGCATTGCTTGCGGTGGAGCGCGGCGCTAAGACCTTGAGCATGACGGACACAAACGAGAACCAGGGCCGAGAGGGCGAGACGGTTACGCTCTATGAAGCGATCGGCGGCGATGTCGCCGTACGCGCCCTGACGCGCCGCTTCTACGAGTTGATGGATACATTGCCGGAAGCCGCCCGCTGCCGCGCCATCCACCCACCGGATCTCTCCGGCAGTGAGGAAAAGCTCTACGAATACCTGACAGGCTGGCTCGGCGGCCCGCCGCTCTATACGGATAAACGCGGCCACCCCATGCTGCGCCGTCGCCATTTCGTGGCCCCCATCGGCCCGGCCGAGCGCGACGAGTGGCTGCTGTGCTTCGTGCAGGCGCTCGAAGAGACCGTACCGAGCGAAGGACTGCGAAAAATCATCCTCGAGCCCGTGACGCGGCTCGCCCATCACATGCAGAACCAGGAATAGGAAGCCCCATGTCGTTTTCGCTGCGCTCCGCCAGCCTTCTCGTGGCCGGCCTGATGGGCCTGACGGGCGTCGTTACCGCGGCTGCGGCCTCCCATGGCAGCGATCCGCGCCTGATGGCGGGCGCCTCCGCCATGTGTCTTGCCCATGCACCGGCGCTTGTTGCGCTCTATGCCGCGTGGCCCTCGATGCGCGCTGCCCCCTTCGCCGCGCTCCTGCTGGCGCTCGGCACCGCGCTGTTCGCCGGCGACCTCGTCTTCCGCCATTCAACGGGATACGGGCTCTTCCCGATGTCGGCGCCGACGGGCGGCGTGATCATGATGGCGGGCTGGCTGGTGGTCGCACTCGCGCCGTTCCTGCCGAAGAAAGACGGCTGAGAACAAACCTCAAGCGCCTTCGACGACGCTGAAACCCTCGAATTTCGGCGGGCCGAGATAGATGGCCTTGTTGTCGGCGGCATTCTTGTGCGCCTGCCGAAAATTCTCCGATTTCGTCCAGGCGACAAAGTCGTCCTTGCTCGCCCAAATCGAATGGGAGGCGAAGAGGGTAAAACCCTCCTCGGCATTGGTATCGCCCCGCAGCAGGTGGAAGGACTGGAAGCCCGGCATTTCCACCAGGCTCGAATCCCGCCCCTTCCAGATGGCCTCGAAAGCCTCTTCGTGGCCGATGGCAATCCGGAAGCGGTTCATGGCGAAGAACATGGGAGACCCTGAGGTTAGACGGAATCCCGCCGGATATGGCGTGGCGCCGGAAAGGCTACGACATTGTCATTGCGCGCTTCAAGACCATGCGTGTTCTCGAAGCTCACGGCCCGCGCCGGCGGGCGGGCGCTCGCCAGCGGAAACTCCGTGACATTCTCGCTTGCCAGCATGTCCGCGCGGCGGGTCAAAAGGGCATACAATTCCGGCACCAGGCCGTCGCCGTTCTGTGCGGCCAGCTTGTGCAGGCCGATCATCATGAAGGCTTCGGGTCTTTCATCACTCACTGCGCAGTGTCTCCCTGGCTCATGCTCTGCAGGGCGCGCTCGAAGGAGGACTTGCTGCCGTTGCGCAGCGGCACGAAGGCCTTTTCCCACTTCTTGCAGCCCGTCTTCACGCGGATGCAGGCATCATGGCTGATACAGTCGATGGGGCAGAACACGCAGTCGACCGAGGGCAGCACATTGTCGATGCGCGAGACCGCCTCGCGAAGACCACCGTCGTGATGGATAAGGTTTGCGCCATAGGAGCTGGCGATCTGGCGAAGATGCGCCACCTGGCAATCCCGGCCGCCGACATAGAGGAAGCTGCGTCCCTCGAGCCCTGCCTTGTCGGCCTTTTCGTTCTCGGCCTCACGGCGGGCCTGCTGCTGCCTGTGCTTCTCGCGCATTGCCTTCCTCTCCGCTTCGCCGGTCCGGCGCTTGACTTTGCTGATTTCGACACTGCGCGGCGCTGGCGCCGCCTTCACGTCGATCGGTGCCGCCGCCTGAACGGCCGGCGCCGCCGCGGGCGCGTCCTGCGCTGCCGCCACCATCTGCTTTTTCAGCGCATTGAGCTGACGCTCCAGATCGGCGATCCGCCGGTCGCGCTCGGCAATCGCCGCTTTCAGAACCGCTTCGATGCGGCCAGCCGTCATTCCATTCATGCAGCATTCCCCTTTGGCACTCCGCACCGGCGGAGCCTCAGTTCGGCTGCAACTTACAAAACATGAGTTTCAGAGTAAAGTATAAACATGACTGTCTTAGTCATATTTTCGTGCAAAAAATTCCCGCCGATTTGCAACCGACGGGAACCGCCATCCTATTTGAAGACGATCGGCACGCTGAAGGGCCAGCTCGATCGTCCGGCACCGTCGGGAATCTTCGGGAAGGGCGATGCGCGCTGTACCGATTCGAGAGCCGCCTCATCGAGAGCGGCAGACCCGGAGCTGCGGGCAACACGAATACCGCTCGCCTGCCCACCGGCACTCACGGTGAAGCTGACCACCACGGTACCGCGATCGCCACCCTTCACGCGCCGCTTGGCGCGGTTGATCTTGTTACGGACCTTGCCCTTGTAGTTGCTGATGGCAGCATCGCCCGCCACGGACGAATTGCCTTTTTTCTGGCCGCCGACAGCCGCGATCTTCGCCTCGTCCGAGCCATCGATCGAACCCTTCTTGAGGCTCTGAGCGGACTTGCCTTTGTCGCCCGCCTTCTTGACGGGCTTTTCCTTCGGCTTCTTGCGCTCGACCTTCTTGACCGGCTCTTCCTTCTTCACTTCGGGAACCGGCTTGATCTCCTCTTCCGGCTCGATCTCCGGCTTGATCTCGGGAACCGGAACGGCGGCGATCTCGACCTCGGCGGAGGGTACGATCAGTTCCTGCACCGGCTCGGACACGACCGGATCGACAGGGGCGATCTCGGTCGTCTCGGGCTGGATTTCAGTCGGCTGGATTTCCGCCACTTCCTGCGGCTCGGGTTCGGTGACGTCGGGCTCGACCGCCTCAGGCTTGATGGCGTCTTCCGGGTTGCCGGATTCCGTGACCTCGAAAGCGCTACTCCCCAGCATCGCCACTTCCGCGACAACACCGCCGGCGATCATCGCCGGCTCCTCCTCCTGCGCCGGCGCCATGGTCAGGATGGCTGCCGCCGTTGCGTGGGCCAGCAGGGAAAGCACACCACCGCCGAGCCAAAGCCACTTGCTTCCAGACATCTTACTCACCCGTCATTCCGTTTACGCATTCGGCGCGTCCTGCGCCTGATAGTCTCAGCCTTCGAGGCCGGCCGTCGCCTTGCTGCGCGTGACGATGCCATCCATGCAGCGGCCCTTCTCCACACCCGCGCCCTCGCAGACCGGGGCATCGTTGATCAGCAAGTTCTTCACGCCCTCGCATTTGATGCCCGGCACATCGAACTGGCGCACCTTGGACTTGACGGCCGGCAGGTAGCGGAAATCGAGCAGCGCCAGGCGCTCGACCGTGCCCTTGTCGTTGAAGATCACGAATTCGAAGGAGACCTTGGAGAGATTCTGCGCCAAGCCATTGCCCGCAACGAAGGTGAAGAGGCAGCCCTTCTGGGAGGCAGCCAGCGCATTCAGCTCCACGTCCAGCCCCTTGGCAGCCGAGGCCTCCTGGGCGGCAGCGCCGGAAACGGCGGCAACGGACAGGAGGGCGGAAAGAAGAAGCGCGCGTGCAGTCATGGGGGTCGCCTGTTCGAATACGGTTCGGGTATCGGCCGCCGGTCACGGCCACGATCATCAACCGGCCGCCATCGAAAGAATTAACATGAGTTTAAGGCACCGGTATTGCGTGCATAGATAAATATGAGTAATGAAGTCAAGATAGTAATCGCCAATTTCCCGGCAAACCACTGTTCCGCCTCGATAATTTTCCGGCGGAAAAGATTGGGTATGGGAAGGCGCCCAGCATTGCGACGAAGGCCGAGCCCATGACTGAAACGACCCGACCGACCCCCGCCGAAATCCGCGCCTTCCGCGCCGAGAACCAGAAGATGCGCGAACGCGACATCGCCGCCCAGCTCAATATCTCCGAAGCCGCCCTCGTCGCGGCCGAAGTCGGCCTGACCGCGATCCGCATCGATGCCGATGCCAACCGGTTCCTGGAGCGTTCCGAGGCGCTCGGCGAGATCATGGCGCTGACCCGCAACGAGAGCGTCGTACACGAGAAGATCGGCGTCTTCGAAAAGATCACCACCGGCAAACATGCCTCGATCGTGCTCGGCGAAAACATCGACCTGCGCATCTTCCCCGGCACGTGGGCGCACGGCTTCGCCGTCACCAAGACGGATGGCGATCAGGTTCGCCGCAGCCTGCAGTTCTTCGACAAGGCCGGCATGGCCGTGCACAAGGTGCACCTGCGCCCCGCCTCCAATCTCGAAGCCTATGAGGCGATCGTCGCCGACTTCCGCCTGGAAGACCAGTCGCAGGATTTCGTGGAAGTCATCTCCACCAAGGTCGAGGAAACCGGTCCCGTCGACGTGGCTGCCTTGCGCGAAAACTGGGCGGCCATGACGGATACGCACCAGTTCTTCGGCCTGCTGCGCAAGCTGAAGATCGCCCGTCAGGATGCCGTGCGCAGCGTCGGCGAGGATTTTGCCCATGAAGTTCGCGCCGATGCCGTCGGCGACCTGTTGCGCGGTGCCGCCGAGCGCGATGCCGACATCATGTGCTTCGTCGGCAATCACGGCACGATCCAGATCCACACCGGCACAGTGAAGAACATCCAGCCGATGGGGCCATGGTTGAATGTCATGGACCCGACCTTCCACATGCACCTGCGCATGGATCACATCGCCGAGTGCTGGGTGGTGCGCAAGCCGACGGTCGACGGTTTCGTCACCTCGCTGGAAGCCTATGACGCCAGCGGCGAGATGATCATCCAGTTCTTCGGCAAGCGCAAGGAAGGCATGACCGAGCGCGCCGACTGGCGCGAAATCCTCGACAGCCTGCCGCGCCCCGACAGCGTCGCGGCATAAGCAATTCCAGCAAAAGTGCGCCGCGGTTTTGCGTTCGGAATTGCGTGAAAACAAAGTGATAAAGCATTTCCGCGGCTTGAAGAAACGCGGAAATGCTCCAAGAAGGATACGCCCCATGAGCAAGAGCTTCGATTTCCGCCGCGCCCGTCCGTGGGAAGTGGCGCTGACCGTCTTCGCCCTCTCCGCCCCGCTGCTCCTGCCGCTCGCCGTGCCCGGCGCCGGCGGCTTCATCCGCAAGGCGGTGGCTGAGGACATGCAGAAGATCGACAGCTCCAAGCTCGTGGCGATCGGCGGCGCGGTGACGGAAATCGTCTATGCGCTCGGCGAAGGCGACCGGCTGGTCGCCCGCGATTCCACCAGCACCTTCCCCGAGGAAGCAGTGAAGCTGCCTGACGTCGGCTACATGCGCCAGCTCTCGCCGGAGGGCGTCATCGCCGTCAACCCGACCGCGATCCTCGCCGTCGAAGGCAGCGGCCCGCCGGATGCGCTGGCCGTGCTGAAGAGCGCGGGCATTCCCTTCGAGACCGTGCCGGAGGGCTACGACCGCGCGGCGATCCTGAAGAAGATCGACGTCGTCGGCAAATTCCTCGGCGTAGAAGACAAGGCAAAAGAACTGGAAGCACAGGTCGGCGCTGACCTCGATGCCGCCATTTCCGACGCTGCCAAGCGGCCGGAAAGCGAGCGCAAACGCGTGCTGTTCATCCTGTCCTTCCAGAACGGCAAGGTCATGGCGGCGGGCGGCCACACGGCGGCCGAGGGCATCATCGGTCTCGCTGGCGCAATCAACGCCACGGAAGGCTCCTTCGAAGGCTACAAGCCGCTGACCGACGAGGCCATCATCAAGGCCAAGCCCGACGTGATCATGGTCATGACCCGTCCCGGCGCCGGCAGCAGCGACGCAGAAATCCTGGCGCACCCCGCCATATCCGTTACGCCGGCCGCCGCCAACAAGGCGATCCTGCGCATGAACAGCCTGCATCTCCTGGGCTTCGGCCCGCGCACGGCCTCCGCCATCCGCGATCTCAACAAAGAACTCTACGGCAATGTCTCTCAATGATGCCGTGCGCGGCGATAGTGCGCGCGGTCTTTCCCTGATGCGCACAGTCCAGTCATCGGCCGCCGGTGACCGGACGGCGATCGCACGCCTGACGCTTGCCGTCCTTGTGCTCGTCTCGATCGTCGCTCTTGCGCTGTCGATTGCGACCGGCGCTTCGGATGCCTCGGCGATCAACGTAATCGGCGCGCTGTTCAGCGGCGCGGAAGAGACGGCGCTCAGCCTGCGCGACCGCATCATCGTCTTTGATATCCGCATGCCCCGGGCGCTGCTCGGCTTCCTGATCGGCGCGGGCCTTGCCATGTCCGGCGCCGTCATGCAGGGCCTGTTCCGCAATCCGCTCGCTGATCCCGGCCTTGTCGGCATCTCCTCCGGCTCGGCGCTCGGCGCGGTGTTGATGATCGTTCTTGGTGCGAGCCTGCCGGCCGGCGCGATGCTGGCGCTCGGCGCCTTCGCCCTGCCGCTCGCCGCCTTCATAGGCGGCCTCCTGACGACGCTGCTGCTCTACCGTATCGCCACGCGTGGCGGCCAGACCTCGGTCGCGACCATGCTGCTTGCCGGCATCGCCATCTCCGCGCTCGCCGCCGCCATCACCGGCATCCTCATCTACATGGCCGATGACAAGCAGCTGCGCGACATCACCTTCTGGAGCCTCGGCTCGCTCTCGGGCATGACCTGGGCAAAGCTTTTCGCCGCCGGGCCGATCATCCTGCTCGCCCTGCTCGTCGTGCCCTTTCTGTCGCGCGGCCTCAATGCCATCACGCTCGGCGAGGCGGCAGCCTTTCATATGGGTGTGAAGGTGCAGCGACTGAAATATATCGCCGTCGTCGCGGTTGCCGGTGCGGTCGGCGCCTCGGTCGCCGTCAGCGGTGGCATCGGCTTCGTCGGCATCGTCGTGCCGCATCTCCTGCGCATCGTCATCGGCCCGGATCATCGCTATCTGCTGCCGGCCTCCGCCCTCTTCGGCGGCATACTGATGCTGGGCGCCGACATGCTGGCGCGCACCATCGTCGCGCCGGCGGAGTTGCCGATCGGCATCATCACCGCCCTTGCTGGTGCCCCCTTCTTCCTCTGGGTCCTGCTGCGCGACCGCACGCGCAACGGCTGGTAGGCTGTCATGATCACCGCAAAGAACCTCACGGTCGCCCTGTCCGACAAGACCATCGTGCATGGCGTATCGCTCACCGCCAAGGCCGGCGAGCTGACTGCCATCGTCGGCCCCAATGGCTCCGGCAAGACGACGACGATGAAGGCGCTGGCCGGCGAATTGCCGAGCAAGGGCGAGATTACGATCAACGGCCATGCCCTCGGCGCGCTCGAACCCTGGCAGCTCGCCGTCAAGCGTGCCGTGCTGCCGCAGGCCGCAACCATCGCCTTTCCCTTCAAGGTGCGCGAGATCGTGCGCATGGGCCTCACCGTCGGCCCGAACCGCCACGCCGAACGCATCGAGGCGATCACCGCCGAAGCGCTGGCCGCCGTGGATCTCTCCGGCTTTGCCGGCCGCTTTTATCAGGAGCTTTCCGGCGGCGAACAGCAGCGCGTGCAGCTTGCCCGCGTGCTCTCGCAGATCTGGGAGCCCGTGCTCGACGGCGAGCCCTGCTTCCTGATGCTCGACGAGCCGGTCTCCGCCCTCGACATCCGCCACCAGCTCACCATCATGACGCTTGCGCGCCGCTATTGCGAAGGCGGCGGCGGGGTGATCGCTGTCATGCACGATCTCAACCTCACCGCCATGTTCGCCGATCATATGGTGATGATGAAAAGCGGGCGGATCGAGCGGGCGGGTGCTCCCATCGAGGTCATGACCGATGACGCCATGGAGGCTGTCTTCGGCTGCCGCATGCGCATCAACGGCGTACCATCCTCCGGCGTGCCCTTCGTTCTGCCCCATACCGCTTCGGCCTGATTTTCCAGCGCCTTACGGAACCTTTTGCTTCCTCCCCCGTTGCTTGTCCGGAAAACCGTTCCGCCAAGGGGGTGGAGCGAGTTCGATGCGCGCGATGGCGCGCCCGACACGCAAAAGGAGAAACGGCATGGCCAACGGATTGTTTTCGACCCGCAGCAAGAAGAGCCTTCAGGACGACGCGCTGGCCGTAGAGGACCAGATCGCGGAACTGCGCGACGAGATTGCCGCCCTGGCGCGCGTGCTGGCAGGCGATGCCACGAGCGGCGCCAGCGGTATTCGCAAGAAGGCCCGCGCCGTCAGAGCAGACGTGAGCGACGCGGCACACGATCTCAAGGACCGCGCGCAAACCGATGTTCGCGACATGATCGCTGCTGGCGAGGACCTGCTCGCCGACTTCCAGGACCGCTATCGCGATAGCGGCCGCAAGGCGCGCAAGGCCGTGCAGGACAATCCGCTCGCCACGCTCGGCATCGCCGCTGCCGCCGGCTTCGTGCTCGCCGCCCTGCTGCGGCGCTGATCGATCCCGCCTGAGGAATTGATTTCGATAAGAATGGGACGCCGCCGGGCGTCCCTCATGCATAGCAAGAACAGGCGGAGTACGAACGGCATGCTTTCACTGGGAGCCATCCTCCTGCAAAACCTCGTCACCCGCGTCACGGACCGGGTGGATGAGACCGTTGACGCTGCCAAGCGCAACGCCATCGCAGGCCTGATCATCGGTGTCCTCGTCGCGACTGCCTATGGGCTTGCGCTCGTCGCCACGGCCATATGGCTTTCCGAGCGATACGGTGCCGTACCCGCGCTCTTCAGCCTTGCCGGTGGTTTCCTGCTGGTCGCCCTGATCGTGCTTGCCGTCGTTGCCCTGCGCAACAAGCGTGAGCGGGAACTGCGCCGCATCCGCCGCGACCAGCTTGCCGCCCGGCGCGATATGATGGCGGCGGCAGCAGCGGTTGCGACGAAACGGCCCTTTGCCGCAACGGGCATCGCGCTCGCGCTGGGCTTCCTGCTCGCGCCGAAAAGATCCCGCCGCGACGACGACTGATTCCATCCATTTTGATGAAACGAACAGAGATGCCGCCTTACAGCGGCATCCGGATAACGGCGGTCACGCCCTTCGGCAGATATTCGACATGCACGCTGCTGCCGAGGATCTTGTCGAGGCTGCGCTCGATCAGCACCGAGCCGAAACCGCGGCGGCCCACCGGATCGACCGGCGGGCCGCCGACTTCATGCCAGGTCATGTTGAGCACGCGCTGGCCGTCCTCGTTCATGACCCGCGCCGTGATCACAACCTTGCCGCTGCGCAGCGAAAGCGCGCCGTATTTGCGGGCATTGGTGGCCAGTTCGTGCAGCACGAGACCGAGACCGACCGCCTGGTCCGGCCCAAGCTCTACCTCGTCCTTGTGGATTTCGACCTGCCCTTCGTAGTCCATCGCATAGGGCATGATCTGCTTTTGCAGCAGCATCTTAAGGTGGATGACACCCCATTCGTGATCGGACAGCAGGCCATGCGCCTCGGAGAGCGATTGCAGCCGGCCGGCGAAGGCGTCCATGAACTCGACCGGATCGCTCGTCTGGCGCAGTGTCTGGCGAGCCAGCGATTGCAGCATGGCAAGCGTGTTCTTGACCCGGTGGTTCAGCTCGCGCAGCAGGAGGCGCGTGCGTTCTGCGGCAAGCTGCCCATCGGTGACATCGACATTGATGCCGAGAAACACCGTCGGGCGCCCTTCCGCATCCCATTCATGCACGCGTCCGCGCCCGAGCAGCCAGCGACCGGAATTGGCAGCCCGGAAGAGGCCGTCATATTCCTTGCCGGATGATAGCGCGCTGCGCAGGCGGTCGATGGTGAGCTTGCGGTCGGCCGAATGCACCGACGTGAAGAACTTGCGCGCGCTCATCGGCTTTGCTGGCTTGATACCGAGCATTCGATAAAAGGTCTCGTTACCGGAGACGACGCCCGCCGAGATATCCCAGAGCCAGCTTGCGACATTGGCCGCATCGAGTGCCAGCGCATGGCGCTTTTCATCGCGCGACAGCACTTCTGCCGCGAGCGTGCGCCGGCGCGCCTCTTCCTTCAGCTTGAGCAGCGAGGCGGCAAGTGAGGCAAGCCGTTTCAGCCGCGGCAGAAGGTCCGGCGCGGTCTTGCCGTGCGGCTTAACGTCGAAAACGCAGACGGTGCCGATCGGCTGGCCGTCCACCATGACGGGCACCCCGGCATAAAAGCGCAGATACGGTTCGCCCATCACGCTCGGCAGGTCGGCAAAGCGCGGATCCTTGGTGGCATCGCCCACGACCATCGGCTCGCCAGCACCTTCCGCGATCATGCGCGCGCAGAAGGAATCTTCCGAGGGCGCGCGGATTTCCCGCGTGCCCTCATGTGCAAGGAACCACTGGTCCGTACGGCCAAGGATGGTGACGAGGGAAATCGGTGCGGAGAACAACTGTGCGGCGAGACCCGCGATATCGTCGAAATCGGCATCGGGACCCGTGAAGGTCGGCATGGCGGCGTCGAGCGCCGTCAGACGGTCCGGCGCTCCCAGAACCGTGGTGATATCTGACGGCAGTGGATGAACATTGTCCTTCATACGCTCTCGGCCAGCGATTCCGCGTCTGTCACAATTCCGGCATGGCCGGCAGACGCTTTTCCCGCCGCAATCCCCTCAACCCTTTGGCGCGCCCGCCATGATGGCGGGCGGCTCTTTGTTTTATTCCGTCAGGAGGCGAAAGCGCGCGAGGTGATCGGCGCCGAGACGGCGTCTGGACCGTAGTCGCTTTCACCGCTCACCTGCAAGAGCTCCTGAAGGCGCTGACGGGCACGGTTGACACGGCTTTTGATGGTGCCGAGCGCGCAGCCGCAGATTTCCGCCGCCTCTTCATAGGAAAAGCCCGAGGCACCGACGAGAATAATGGCCTCGCGCTGTTCATCCGGCAGCTTTTCCAGCGCCTTCTTGAAGTCCTGCATGTCGAGCGAACCGTATTGCGAAGGGTGCTGCGCGAGGTTCTCGGTGAAGAGACCGTCGGAGTCCTGCACCTCGCGGCCGCGCTTGCGCATCTTGCTGTAGAGCTCGTTGCGCAGGATCGTGAAGAGCCAGGCCTTCATATTGGTGCCCATCTCGAACTGTTCCTGCTTCGCCCAGGCCTTCATGATGGTGTCCTGAACGAGATCGTCGGCCTGGTCGTGGCGGCCGATGAGGGAAATGGCGAAGGCGCGCAAGCTCGGCAGAACCGCCAGGAGTTCGCGCTTGAAAGTCGTCTGTCCCTGGTCCATCGCGTCCTCACTCTGCCCGCTGAACGCTGTTTTCGACAGCATCCAATTTCTCGAGAAGATCAAGGAAACGCTGGGGAAGCGTCTCGTCCTGTACGGAATGATAGAAGGCGCGCAGCTTCGTTGCGATCTGCGCGTTGGGATCATCCGCCCTCTTGGGAGCTTTTCTCCCGGTCTTTTGACTGTCCAAACTATTCACTCTCGGCCACTTTCATCGTTGCACCGCGCCATAGGTCGATTTCGGCTTGAAAATGCCCCGCAGCAAAAAAAGTTCCCGTCCCCGGAACCTAAATTTGGTTGCCGCGTTCAAATCGTCAACTGCCATTGCAGCAAATCGAAAACAGGGGACACATCATGCCGATTTCCGACCGCATCGGACCGCACCTTCCGGCGCTGCGCCGTTACGCCCGCGCGCTCACGGGCACCCAATCCTCCGGTGACGCCTATGTCGCCGCCACGCTCGAAACCATCCTCATCGATCCCTCGGCCATGCCGGAAAATGGCGACGACAAGGCGACGCTCTTCGGATTGCTGAGCCGCATCATCTCCTCCCTCCCCGTCTCGATGAGCCGCGGCGCCGGCTCGCTTCGGCCGGGCACCGAAGCCCCCTTCGATCTCTCGGGTGTTCCCCCGCTCGGCCGCCAGGCCCTGCTGCTCGCCACCGTGGAAGGCTTTGCCGTCGACAAGACGGCGGAAATCCTCGAAGCGGAAATCGGCGTCATTCGCGCCCTGCTCGATTCAGCCTTCGCGGAAATCGCAGCGCAGACGGAAACCGGCATCATGATCATCGAGGACGAGCCGCTGATCGCGCTCGACCTTGCCCATATGGTCAGCGGCATGGGTCATCGCGTCACCGGCATCGCCCGCACCCAGGCCGAAGCCGAACTTCTGTGGAGCGACAGCCAGCCCGGCCTCGTTCTGGCCGACGTGCGGCTCGCCGACGGCTCCTCCGGCATCGACGCGGTCAACACGATCCTGTCGCGCACCGATATCCCGGTCATCTTCATCACCGCCTATCCGGAACGGCTTTTGACGGGTGAACGCCCGGAACCTGCCTTCCTCGTCTCCAAGCCCTTCAACCCGGAACAAGTGAAGGTCCTGATCAACCAGGCTCTTCTCTTCACGCCGCAGACCCGCGCAGCGGCCTGATCTCGCTCCCGGATAGCCGCAGCGGCGGTGCGGTAGGCAGCGGTGGGACGGCACGCCCACCGCTGCCTTTCCATGTCTGGAAATACTTTGAGCACAAAAGAAAACAGCCAGCGCCTTCGAAAGGCACTGGCTGCTTGAGTATCCACGGACCGGAGGGGGACACGGTTACGTGGTCGATCACCGGTCGAGGGCCTCGCATCTTGGGGGATATGCGCAGACCGGTGACGCCTGAGAAACACGTGAACCCAAAATTGGTTCCAGCCGGTTTCACATTTTTTTCAAAATATTTTTCAGCCGATTGATTCGAGCTCGGCACGATGCCGGTAGAGCGCGAGGAAGCGCCGGTAATCACGGTCGTAGCCCGCCTTGCGCGCCGG
Organism: uncultured Shinella sp.; assembly: GCA_965650295.1. Classification (GTDB taxonomy): domain Bacteria; phylum Pseudomonadota; class Alphaproteobacteria; order Rhizobiales; family Rhizobiaceae; genus Shinella. The sequence goes on from CBFGOD010000005.1 coordinate 26,176, forward strand.
GTCGGGATGATAGTCGCGACCACCCGGATACATGCCGGCGCCGGCAGCGGGCAGGTCCGGATAAAGCCCGCCGGCAACCGCCGCCACCATGGCCGTGCCCAGCAGCACCGCGTCATTGGTCTCCGGCACGACGACCCGGCAGCCCGTGACATCGCGGTAAAGCTCCATCAGCAGCGGATTGCGCACATGGCCGCCGGTGATATGCAGCGTATCGAGCGGGTATCCACCCTCCCCGAGTTTGTCGAGGATATGACGGATGCCAAGCGCGATCGCTACCGAGGCGCGCCAATAGAGCCGGCAGAGCCCATCGAAAGAG